>NZ_LEKI01000081.1:0-24499 GCF_001029525.1 Nocardiopsis sp. RV163
CACCCCACCCAGGCGCCCGCGCCCTGGCGGGTCCCGCGCACAGTACACGGAGAGGCCCATGGCAATCCACGACACCACCACGCTGTCGGCCGGAGCCACCGCCCGTCTGGGACGGGCGCCGGAGCCCGAGATCCTGGACCCGGCCGAGCGCATGAGTGTCGACGAGCTGCGCGCCCTGCAGCTCAAGCGCCTCCGGTGGACCCTGGAGCACGCCTACGCCAACGTGCCCCTGTACCGCCGCAAGTTCGACGAGGCCGGGGTGCGCCCCGAGGACCTGCGCGAACTGGCGGACCTGCGCCACTTCCCGCACACCACCAAGGCCGACCTGCGCGACAACTACCCCTTCGGGATGTTCGCCGTCCCCCAGGAGCGGGTCAGCCGCCTCCACGCCTCCAGCGGGACCACCGGCCGCCCCACCGTCGTGGGCTACACCCGCGAGGACATCGACACCTGGGCCGAGGTGGTGGCCCGCTCCATCCGCGCCTCGGGCGGACGCCCCGGGCACAAGGTGCACGTCTCCTACGGCTACGGGCTCTTCACCGGCGGGCTGGGCGCCCATTACGGGGCCGAGAGGCTCGGCTGCACGGTCATCCCCGCCTCGGGCGGGCAGACGGCCAAGCAGGTGCAGCTCATCCAGGACTTCGAGCCCGACATCATCATGGTCACCCCCAGCTACATGCTGACACTGATGGACGAGTTCGAGCATCAGGGAATCGACCCGCGTACGACCTCGCTCAAGGTCGGGATCTTCGGCGCCGAACCCTGGACCGAGAAGATGCGCACCGAGATCGAGGAGCGCTTCGACATCCACGCCGTGGACATCTACGGCCTGTCCGAGGTGATGGGCCCGGGCGTGGCCAACGAGTGCGTGGAGACCAAGGACGGCCTGCACGTGTGGGAGGACCACTTCTACCCCGAGGTGCTCGACCCCGTCACCCAGGACGTGCTGCCCGACGGGTCCGACGGCGAACTGGCCTTCACCTCGCTGACCAAGCAGGCCATGCCGGTGATCCGCTACCGCACCCGCGACCTGACCACGCTGCGCCCGGGCACGGCCCGGCCCATGCGGCGCATGGACAAGGTGACCGGCCGCAGCGACGACATGATCATCCTGCGCGGCGTGAACGTCTTCCCGACCCAGATCGAGGAGATCGTGCTGGGTTTGGACGGGCTGGCCCCGCACTTCCAGTTGGTGCTGACCAAGGAGGGGCGACTGGACCGCATGGCGGTGCGCATCGAGGCGGCCCCGGACTGCCCCGCCGAGCGGCGCGTGGTCCTGAGCGAGCAGATCGTGGCGACGGTCAAGGACAAGGTCGGCGTGAGCGTGACCGTGGACGTGGTCGACCCCGAGCAGATCGAGCGCTCGGTGGGCAAGTTCCGCCGCATCATCGACCAGCGCCCCAAGGAGTGACGGGACGCGGGTGACGCACGGCCGCCGCGGGGCGGATGGGAGGACTCCGCGGCGGCCGTGTCGTGTGCGGGGGGACGCGGTCGCGGCGGCCGTGTCGTGTGCGGGGGGACGCGGTCGCGGCGGCCCTGGCCGACCACACCCGCCAGCGCGCGCCTCGAGAAACAGCCTTCGCCGACCGGCTGGCTGTGGACCCGCGAGGAGGCGCCGGCCTTCCCGTGAACCGTTCCGCCCACGCGGTTGGCGGGGTTCCCGGGCGGCCCGCCCGCGGGCGTTTCGGGGCTCAGCGTCACCCCGAGGGGCCGGACGGTGTGGCCGGACGGGCCCGGGAGGGTGTTCACCACCGGGACCGGGGCGGCGCTTCAGGAGGCGCCGGCGCTCCCGTGGAGCAGGCAGAACTCGTTGCCCTCGGGGTCGGCCAGCACCGTCCACCGGGCGTCCTGGGGCTGGCCCACGTCCACCTTGACCGCACCCAGTCCCAGCAGCCTCTCCAGTTCTTGGGCCACCGTCAGTCCGTCCGTGACGCACAGGTCCAGGTGCAGGCGGTTCTTGACGCTCTTGCGCTCGGGCACGGCGAACACGTCGACCCCCAGGTCCGCCCCCTCGTACGGAGCGAGACTGAACCCGTCCTCGGCCTCCTCCACGACCGGCCAGTCCAGCACACGGCTCCAGAACGCGGTCACGGCCTCGGCGTCGAGCGCGTCGATGGCGATCGCGCGGATACGGCTTCCCATGCCCGCACTCTAGGGGCGAGCACCGACAAGGCGCACCGCGGTCCGTCAACGCGTCGCGGCGGCGTGCGCGAGGACGTCGTAGCCGTCGGTGGTGCGCTCCAGGTCCGCGCCCAGCGAGCGCGCCCACGCGTCGAGCCGGTCCTGGACAGCCGGGCCGTCGCGGTCGTCGTCCACGGTCAGCTCGACTTCCAGGAACACGCCCACGCCGCGCAGCTCGTCCACGCACACGGTGATCTCGCCCGCCCTGCCGACCCGGCGGGTCTTGACGATGCGCAGGGCCGGGACGTAGCCGAACTGGAGGAGGACTCGGTGCATCTGCTCCCGGTCGGCGACCGCGGTCTCGTGCTCCACGTACTCCAGGGGGTTGGCGGCCGGGGTCTTGGCCGTGAGGACGTGCTCGCCGTCCTGGGTGCGCAGCCGGGCGAAGGCGCGCCCCGCCTTGGGCATGCCGAACTCCCACCCGGGCGGGGCGTAGACCTGGTCTTCCTGCTCGGCGGGCGCGGAGAGGGCCACCCCGGCGGCTTCGAGGGCGGCCGGGAGCGCGGCGGGGTCGGCGACGCGGTACTTGGCCTCGATCTCACGCATGCGTGTGCTCCTGGGCAGAGTGGTACGGGAGTCGTCCAGGAGCTTACCGAGGGTGAGTAACGCCCCGCGCGACCGCTCTCCCGGTCCCTCCTGCGCGACCGACCGGGAGACCGGGGGCCGCCGCGAGGGCCCAGGTCGCCGGGGTGCGCGAAAACACCGGTCTCGTCCGGCATGCGCGGCCCCGCACCGGGCAGAAGGTAAAGACAGTCCCCCTGAACGGTGTACTCCGACCCATCTACGGGCCGGTGGCGCCGTCCGCGGACCGGGGGACCGCGCCGCGCCCCCTGAAGGAGTACACCGGGTGGACGAGACAGTCGGCGGGGCGGAGCGGGGAGGAATGATCGAGGACTACCTGGCCCTGCGCCGCCACAGGTGGTGGCAGCGCGAGGCTCGAAGGCCCCAGGACGCCGTGATGGGCCGGGACTGGAGCATCGCTCCGGCGGACGAGGAGACCGGGGTGGTCCCCGTGTCGTCGCTGGTGGTGGAGATGTCCGACCAGGAGGCGTGGTACTGGGGGTTTCGCGCTCCGGACAGCCTGCCCACGAACATGCGCTGGAGGGTGACCGTGCCCTACTCCCTGCCCGAGGGGCACCGGGGGCGGACCGCCGTGCAGGTGCTGCTCACCATGGGCGGCAGGGCCGAACTGGTGACACCGCTGCACCCGGCGACCGCGCCGCTGGACGTCCCGGTGGAGCGGATCGTGACCGACACCGACGTGCCCGCCGAGGAGCTGCCGGGGATGTGGCTGAGCGTGGCGCTGCTGGGCGGAGCGGACGCGCGGGGGTTTCGCGCGCTGTCCTGAACCCGCGCCGCCGGGTCCGGTGACCCGGCGGCGCGTCCGGCTGCATGAATCCCACGGCGCCGGCCCGGATCAGCGCCTCGTGCTCGGCGGGGCTGGCGAGCATCTCACCGACGGTGATGGGCGCGGCCAGCTCGCGTGCCGGGTCCGCGTGTGCCCGGACGGCGTGGGCGTCCAGCGGCTCCTCGGTCCAGACCAGGTCGAACCCGTCCAGGAGGCGGCCCATGCGCGCGGCCGAGCCCCGGTTCCACCGCTGGTTGGGGTCGACCATGAGCGGGAGGCCGCCCAGTTCCTCGCGTACGGCCTCCACACTGGCCGGGTCCGCCCGGTGAGCACATCGGCGCCGCTGACGGGGGTGGACAGGGGCGGGCCCACGCGGGACAGCGTCACCGAGGCGATGGCGTCGGTGGCGGTGTCCCAGCGGTGCCGGTGCGGGCGCCGCCCCGCGGTGCGGCGGGTGTGTTCGACGAGGTCCCCGGAAAAGAGGCGGGACGGGGGGTTCAGCACACCATCACGGGACGCTTGGGGTCGAAGATCCAGGCGGAGGCGATGGCGGGCGTGCTCATGCGTGGTCCCCTCCGGGCACGACGGTGCCCTCGACTCGTCGGTTCAGCCGCCAGGGGTTGTCCCGGCGCAGCGCGGGCGGCAGCAGGGCGTCGGGCACGTCCTGGTAGCTGACCGGCCGCAGGAACCGGTGCAGGGCCAGGCTGCCCACCGAGGTGCCCCGGGCGTCGGAGGTGGCGGGGAAGGGGCCGCCGTGCACCATCGCGTGGGTCACCTCCACTCCTGTGGGCCAGCCCCCGAACAGGACGCGGCCCGCGCGGCGCTCCAGCACCGGCAGCAGGGCGCGCGCCGCCGCCAGGTCGTCGGCGTCGCCGGTGTCGGCGTGCAGGGTGGCGGTGAGCTGGCCCTCCATACCCTCCAGCGCGGCGGGCAGCGCGGCGGCGCCGGGGTAGCGCACCACCGTGCCCGCGGCGCCGAAGACCTCCTCGCTCAGGCGCGGGTCGGCCGTGAGGTCGGCCAGGGACACCTCGGCCAGGGCGGGGGCCGGCGCGTTGGGGCCCTGCCCCTCAACGCCCCTGGCCCGCAGCGGGACCCCCGAACGCCCCTCCAGCGCCGCCACCCCGTCGCGGAAGGCCGCGGCGATGGGCGCGGTGAGCATCGTCTGGCCGGTGGCGTCGGCCACCAGGCGCGCGGCGGCTTCCACGAACCGGTCCCCCTCTGGTGTGGAGGGGACGAACACCAGCCCGGGGTTGGTGCAGAACTGCCCCGATCCCAGGGTGAGGGAGGCGACGTAGGCCGCGGCCAGGTCCTGGGCTCCCTGCCCGGCGAGCGCGCCGGGCAGCACGAACACGGGGTTGACCGAGGACATCTCGGCGAAGACCGGGATCGGCTCGGGGCGCTCGGCCGCCACGCGCATCAGGGCCAGCCCGCCGCCCCGCGATCCGGTGAAGGCCACGGCCTTCACGCGCGGGTCGGCTACCAACTCCCGTCCGATGCCGTTGCCCTCCCCGAACAGCAGGGAGAACACGCCTCCGGGCAGGCCGCTCCGGCGCACCGCGTCGGCCACGGCGCGCCCCACGAGCGCGGCGGTGCCGGGGTGGGCGTTGTGGCCCTTGACGATCACCGGGCACCCGGCGGCCAGAGCAGCCGCCGTGTCGCCTCCGGCGGTGGAGAAGGCCAAGGGGAAGTTGCTCGCGCCGAAGACCACGACGGGGCCGACGGGGATGTGCGCCAGGCGCAGGTCGGGTCGGGGCTGGGGGTCGCGGTCGGGCAGCGCCGGGTCGATGCGGGCGCCCAGGGCGTCGCCCTGGGCCACCACGTCGGCGAACATGCGCAGCTGGCCGGTGGTGCGGGCCCGCTCCCCCGTCAGGCGCTGGCGCGGCAGGCCGCTCTCTCGCACCGCCCGGTCCACGAGCGCGTCGCCCAGGGCGTCGATGTTGTCGGCGACGCGGCGCAGGAAGGCGGCGCGTTCGGCGGGCGACTGGGAGCGCAGGGCGTCCAGGGCCTGCTCGGCGGCGCGGGTGGCCTCCTGGATCTGGGTGGAGTCCACCAGTCCGACGGGCTCGCCGAACTCCTCCCCCGTGGCGGGGTCGGTCGCGCGCAGGGTCCCGGCCCCGCCATCGACGGGAGCGCAGGCCACCAGCGGCCCGAGGACGTGTGCGGCGGTGCCCGTGTCCTCGGGGTCCGGAGTGTGCTCGGTCATTCAGGCAACCTTTCCGACCAGCGCGGCCAGCTCGTCGCGCTCGGTCTGGTCGAGTGCGGTCAGGGGCGGTCGAACGGGTCCGCCGTGGCGCCCCGCGGCGTCGAGCCCGGCCTTGACGATGGAGACCGCGTAGCCGCGCATGCGGTCGCGGATGTCCAAATAGGGGATGACGAAGTCGTTCAGCTTGCGGTACACCGACTCCCTGTCGCGCGCCTGCACGTCTGCGTAGAAGCCCAGGGCGAACTCGGGCGCGAAGTTGTACATCGCGGAGGAGTAGGTGCTCACCCCCAGCTCCAGCAGGGGCAGGGCGAAGGTCTCGGCGGTGGGCAGGCCGCCGATGTAGACCAGCCGGTCGCCGACCCGGGCGTAGACGCGGGTCATCGCCTCGATGTCGCCGACGCCGTCCTTGAAGCCGATGAGGTTGGGGTTGCGCTCGGCCAGCGCGGCCACGGAGCGGTGGTCGAGCACGGCGTTGGCGCGGCTGTAGACGACCACACCCAGGTCGGTGGCCCGGCAGACCGCGCTGACGTGCTCGACCAGGCCGGGCTGCCCGGCCTCGGTGAGGTAGGGCGGCATGAGCAGGATGCCGTCCGCGCCCGCCTCCTGGGCGGCTCGGGCCTGCAGGGCGGCCGCCGCGGTGCCGCCGGTGGCCGGGGCGAGCACAGGGACCCGGCCCCCGACCTCGTCGACCGCCGTGCGCACCACGCGGTCGATCTCGGCCGGGGTGAGGGAGAAGCCCTCACCGGTGCCACCGGCGGCGAACAGCCCGGCCACGTCGTGGTCGGCCTGCCAGGCCAGGTGTTCCCGGTAGCGGCCCTCGTCGAAGGCGAGGTCGCCGTCGAAGTGGGTCACGGGGAAGGACAGGAGCCCCGCCCTGAGCCGTCCGGCCAGGTCGTCTGGGTGCATCGCGTTCACGTGTCGTCCTCGGTTCTGCGGCTCGGGCCCCGGGGGTGGTGGGCCCCCACGGTGTTGCCGCTACCGTACGGAGCGTCGTTCGATGCTGTCCAAGATTCGTTGGGCATCAACTGATACCCATCGGGTATCAGGAGCCTCAGCCGTCGGCGGAGGGCCAGGCCCGGAGCACCCTGGGCACGACGGGGTTGGGCGAGTCGTGGGTCCAGATGAGGTGGAGTTCGACCGGGTTCTCGGGCAGCCCCCGCAGTTCGCGGTAGGCCACCCCCGCCACGCCCAGACCGGTCGCCGAGGCGGGTACGAAGGCGACCCCGCGCCCGGCGGCGACGAGCCAGACCATGGTCATGACCTGGCTGACCGTGTGCACCACGTTCTGGTGGGCGATGGGCAGCAGCCCGACGACGAGGTCGTAGAAGTAGCGGGCCTTGATCGGCGAGTGCATGATCAGCGGCACGTCCACCAGGTCCTCGGCGGACAGCGGACCCGCGCGGCGCGCCAGCGGGTGGGCCTCGGGCACCGCGACCAGCAACCGCTCGCGGAGCTGGACCCGCGTCCCGAACAGGTCGGTGTCCAGGGGCGGCCGGGCCAGGCCCATGTCGATCTCGCCCGACAGCAGGGCCGCGGCCTGTTCCTTGGTGACCATCTCGAACAGCTCGACGGTGATCTCCGGCAGTCGCCTCTCAACGGAGTTGATCATGTCCCCGAGCAGGCCGTAGGAGGAGGCCGCGGTGAACCCGATCCGCAGCGTGCCCCGAGACCCCTGGGAGATGCGCCGCACCAGGTCCGGCGCGCTCTCGGCCAGGGACAGCAGGCGACGCGCCTCGATCAGGAAGGCCTGCCCGGCGGCGGTCAGGACGACGTGGCGCCGGTCGCGCTCCAGCAGGCGCACGCCGACGGCGCGTTCGAGCTTCTGGATCTGGCGGCTGAGCGGGGGCTGGGTCATGGAAAGCCGCTCGGCGGCCCGCCCGAAGTGGAGTTCCTCGGCGACGGCGACGAAACCGCGCAACTGGTCGAAGGAGAACATGATGCACGGAAGGTATCAGCTTATGCCGTATTCGACTCGGACATGCATGATCTCGTGTTCCCATGCCGCCGCTCGCCGAAGTACGTGGCCGCGTTCGCACAGAACCCTGCGACGTGTGCGGACGGCGGACGGCGGACGAGAAACGTTCCGGAGGGAGCGGTTCCGGAGGGGACCGAGTCGCAGGAGGCCCGGACGCGGGAGACCGCGCCCGACCCGGAGGATGACGGGGAACCGCCGGGGCTCCCGGGGCCCCGGGCCAACACCGCGGTCTTCTCCGCCTCCTCCTGGAAGGTCCTGGCCGGGGTCGCCGCCGTGGTCGGCATACTGGTCGGGGTCCCGCCCGGGCTCGGACCCGCGGCCACGATCGCGATCCCGCTCCCCCGGCCTTCGGCCCCGAACCGGTGACCGCGGTCATCGTGCTCACGGGCAACTTCCACGGCGCCCGGTACGGGGGACGATCACCTCGGTCCTGCTGCGCCCGCCCGGCGAGGGGTCCTCGGCGGTGACGGTCTTCGACGGCGGCGGCAGTGGCTTCGGTGAGGGCAGGAGCGGGGAACCCGCAGGAAGGACGACCCCGGGGCCCGCCATCACCGCAGCCTTCGGCGCCGACGCAGCAGAGCCCCGCCACCCGCCGACGTCAAGCGTTGGCCCCCTCCCGGGCCGCTACTCGGCGGCAGGCGCCGCAGGAGGGGGCAGCCACGCACGAACAGCAAGCGCTGACCGCCTGCCCCACATGCCCCGCCTCCCCGGACAGGTGCGGGGGGACCCCGGAGGACTCCCCACCGCGCCTTCACGGGCCCCGGCCCTCCTCCCTGCCGGGGCCCGCCCCCTCACGTCGCCTCGCACCTCATTGCGTCCGGGCCAGACCGATCCCCCGTCACAGCGAGGCGCGCACCCTCTCCACGATCCTGGGCACGGACACGCCGTAGCGGTCGTAGAGGGTGGGCAGAGCCCCCGCGTCCAGGAACTCGTCCGGCAGCCCGATGTGCTCCATCCGCCGGGCCACCCCGCGCTGGACCAGCGCGGAGGCCACCGACTCGAACAGTCCGCCCACGACCGAGTGGTTCTCCAGCACGAACACCCTGCGGTCCCGGCCCACCTGCTCCAGGACCGTCTCCACGTCCAGCGGCTTGATGGTGGGCACGTGCAGGACCGCCACGCCGATCCGGTCGGCCTCCAGTTCCGCGGCGGCGCGCAGCGCGCGCTCGGTCATCATCCCCGAGGAGACGAACAGGACGTCGTCGCCGCCGCGCAGGAGCGCGGCCTCACCCAACCGGAACTCGTAGTCGTACTCGTCCAGCACCGTGGGCACCGCGCCGCGCAGGATGCGGGTGTAGGTGGGTCCCTCGTGCGCGATCAGCTGCGGGACCGCCTGCTCGATGTCCACCGAGTCGCACGGGTCCACGATCACCATGCCGGGAATGCCCCGCAGCAGGGCGATGTCCTCGGTGGCCTGGTGGCTGGGCCCGTAGCCGGTGGTCAGGCCGGGCAGCGCCGCGACGACGTTGACGTTCAGACGCGGTTCGGCGATGTCCAGGCACAGGAAGTCGTAGGCGCGGCGGGTGGCGAAGACCGAGTAGGTGGAGGCGAAGGGCACGAACCCCTCCATCGCCAGCCCGGCGGCGGCGCCCATCATCACCTGTTCGGCCATGCCCATCTGGTGGAAGCGGTCGGGCATGGCGTCGCGGAAGACGTGCATGTCGGTGTACTTGGCCAGGTCAGCCGACAGCCCCACGACACGCTCGTCCTCGCGCGCGGCGCGCACCAGGGCGTGCCCCAGGGGCGCCTGGACGGTGCGGGCGCCCTCCTCCGCGATCGAGGCGATCATGGCGTCCGACGTCAGCTTCCTGCCGCCGGTGCCGGTTCCGGTGTTACTGCCGCTGGCGATGGTGCTCATGCCGTGTACCCCTCGTATCCCTGGCGCAGCTGCTCGCGCGCGATCCGCCACTCGTCCTCGGCCACCCGCATGAAGTGCAGCTTCTCCCGGCTCTCCAGCATCGGCACTCCCGCGCCGATCCTGGTGTCGCACACCAGCGCCGTGGGCGAGCCGCGGTGCCCGCGCAGCTCGTCCAGGGCCGCGGCGACGGCGGCCACGTCGTTGCCGTCCACCCGCAGGGTGTGCCATCCGCTGACGCGCAGCTTCTCGTCGGCGGGTTCGGTGCCCATGACCTCCTGGGCGGGACCGTCGGCCACCTGGCGGTTCATGTCCACGATGGCGGTGACGTTGTCCAGGCGGTGGTGGGCCGCGGCCTGTACCGCCTCCCACGTGG
Organism: Nocardiopsis sp. RV163; assembly: GCF_001029525.1. Classification (NCBI taxonomy): domain Bacteria; kingdom Bacillati; phylum Actinomycetota; class Actinomycetes; order Streptosporangiales; family Nocardiopsidaceae; genus Nocardiopsis; species Nocardiopsis sp. RV163. Next base: position 9,939 of record NZ_LEKI01000081.1, read on the forward strand.
AGCCCTCGCTGAGCTCGCCGTCGGAGAGCAGGTTGTACACGCGGGCGGGGCTGCCCTTGCGGCGCAGTCCCAGGCCGACGCCCACCGCGATCCCCAGCCCGTGGCCCAGGGAGCCGCCGGAGATCTCCATCCCCGGCGTGTAGGTGGCCATGCCCGACATCGGCAGGCGCGAGTCGTCGGTGGCGTAGGTGGTCAGCTCCTCCTCGGGGAGGATCCCGGCCTCGGCAAGGGCGGCGTACAGGGCGATGGCGTAGTGGCCGATGCTGAGCAGGCAGCGGTCACGCCCCTCCCACTCCGGCTCCTCGGGGCGCAGCCGCAGGTGGTCGGCGTACAGGGCGGCGAGCACGTCGGCGAAACCGAGGGCCTGGCCGATGTATCCCTGCCCCTGGACCTGTGCCTGGGTGAGGGCGTTGAGCCGGATGCGGTAGGCGGCGGCGCGCAGCCGTTCCAGCCTGGCGGTGTCGACGCCGCCTCCGGGTCTGGTGGCGGTCTGGTTCATGGTGACCTTCCTCTGTGTACGAAGGGTGTGGGCGCGGAGCGGCGCGTCCCGTCCGGGACGCGGGGTTCAGACCAGCGCCCAGGTGAGGCCGACGAGGGCGAAACCGCTCGTGCCCAGGACCGTGACGAGCACGCTCCAGGTGCGCAGGGCGTCGCGCACCGACAGGCCCAGGTAGCGCGAGACGATCCAGAAGCCCGAGTCGTTGACGTGGGACAGGCAGATGGCGCCGCAGCCGATGGCGAGGTTGACCAGGGCGATCTCCAGACCGCTGTACCCGCCCGAGGCGATGGCCTCGGCCAGGAGGCCGGAGGTGGTGAGTGCCGAGACGGTGGCCGAGCCCTGGGCCGCCCGCAGCAGTGCGGCCAGGCAGAAGGCCAGGAGCAGCAGGGGCAGCCCCAGGCCGAGCATGCTCTCGGAGAGCACCTCGCCGATGCCGCTCGCGGTGAGCACCCCGGCGAACGCGCCGCCCGCCCCGGTCACGAACACGACGACCGCCGCCGGGGCGAGCGCGGCGTCCATGACCGAGCCGACCGAGCGCATCGACCAGCCGCGGCGCACGCCCAGCAGGTACAGGGCCAGCAGGCAGCCGGTGAGCAGCGCGAAGGGCGGGGCCCCGACCATGGTCAGGAAGCGCAGGGCAGTGGAGCCCTCCTGCAGGAAGAGTCCGGCGACGGTCTGGAGCCCGATCATGAGGATGGGCACGGCGATGACCGTGATCACCGCGGCGGCGCTGGGCGGACGCTGCGGCTCCACCCGCGGGCGGGTGGAGACCTCGGCCGCGCCGTCCGTCCCGCCGGTACCGCCCGTGTCGCCCGTGGCTCCGGTGCCACCGCCCGTACCGCCGGGTCCGGGCTCGCCGGTGTCCTGCTCGTACAGTTCGGCGGTGGAGGGCAGCATGGCGTACACACGGCGGTTGAGCAGCTTCGCCGTGTAGTGGGCGACCACGCCCACCGGGAGGATGAGCGCGGCGCCCAGGAGGGTGACCAGCCCCATGTCGGCGCCGGTGAGCACGGAACTGCCGACGATGCCGGGGTGGGGCGGCAGCACTACGTGGATGAAGAGCATCAGCCCGGCGATGGGCAGGCCGATGCGCATGGGCGAGGGCAGACGGGCCGCCCGCGAGAAGGCGTAGATGATCGGGACCAGGACGATGAAGGCGACGTCGAAGAAGATCGGCACCGCGATCACCGACGAGGCGATCAGCAGCGCCACGCCCACCCTGGCCGGGCCGAGCAGCGCGCTGAAGCGCTCGGAGAGCGCGTCCGCGCCGCCGGAGTGCTCGACGATGGCGCCGAGCATCGCGCCCAGCCCCACCAGGAGGGCCACGTTGCCCAGAGTGCCGCCCAGACCTTCCACGATGGTGGGCACCACGTCCTCGAAGGGCATGCCCGTGGCCAGGGCGGTGCCGACGCTGACCAGCAGGAGGGCGACGAAGGCGGGGACGTTGAAACGGATGATGAGGACGAGCAGCGCGCCGATCGCCCCCAGGGCGGTCAGTGCGAGTACGAGGGCGTCCATGGACTCGGGTTCTCTCTGTCGTGGCGGCGCGGGTCCCGCGCACCGCTCCGGAAGGCGTTTCCGGGGCATGCTGAGGGGACCGTTGGCGCAGCGCGGGGACGGGGACCGGGCAGGGGCCCGGCGGGGTCAGTCCCGGTAGACCCGGATGACCTGGGAGTCGTCGTGGTCGATCAGACCGGCCTCGGCGGCCCTGGTGTAGGCGTCTCGGGCGGCCAGGAGCAGCGGGGCGCGGAAGCCCGCCTCCTCGGCGGTGTCGGCGACGAGCCCGGAGTCCTTGACGAAGATCCCGATGGTGCTGGTGACCTCGTCGGGGCCGTCCGGCAGCATGCGCGGGCCGCGGTCGCCGAGCATCCAGGAGCCCCCGGCGCCGCCGGAGACGGCCTCCAGCACGTCGGCGGGGTCGAGCCCGAGGCGTTCGGCCAGGGCCAGCGACTCGGCCGCGGCCGCGATGTGCACCGAGCACAGGAGCTGGTTGACGACCTTGTAGGACTGTCCGCGGCCGGGCTGGTCGCCGCAGTCGCGCACCGTGCCCATGGCCTCCAGCACGGGCCCGCACCTTCGGAGGGCCTCGGGGTCGCCGGAGGCGAACAGGGTCAGGGCCGCGCGCCGGGCCCCGGCCACCCCTCCGGTGACCGGCACGTCCAGCAGCCGCACCCCGCGCTCGCGCGCGCGGTCGGCGACCTCGCGCACGGGGCCGGGTCCGACTGTGCTCATGACCACGAGCACCGCGTCGGCGCGCATGGCCTCCAGTGCGCCGCCCGGGGCGGTGACCGCGGCGCGCAACTGGTCGGGGGTGGCGACCATGACGATGACGACGTCGGCCCCGCCGATTCCGGCGGTGTCGGGCTGGGTGCGCAGGCCCTGGCCGCGGGCCTGCTCGCGGCGGTGCGGGGAGGGGTCCACGCCGACCACGGTGTGCCCGGCCGCGGCGACTTGGAGGGCCATGGGCAGGCCGATGGCGCCGACGCCGACGAACATCACCGCCGTTTTCGGGCACGGCTGTGGAACTGGTGTGGTGTCCATGTGTCTTCCTTCTCCCCCGCGGGGGGTGTTTCGGGCCGGGCGGTGTCCGGTTAGCGCCCGTCGGCGGGCGCGGTGCCCTCGGTGATGCGGCGCCACAGGGTGAAGTGCTCCACCATCGCGGCCGCGGCGGCGCTGCGGTCGTGCGCCTCGACGGCGTCGACGATGGGCGTGTGGACGGTGTCCGTCCTGCGGGGCTCCCCGCCGCCGCCTCCGGCGGCGCGGGCCTCGATGTCCAGGGCCAGGGCCCGTTTGTGGGCGAGGACGTCCTTGAGCGCCAGGCTCATGCCGTCGACGAAGAACTCGATCACCGGGTTGTCGGCGATCTGGAACAGCTTCTTGTGGAAGGCGTAGTCGGCCTCGTGCCCGGCCCCGGCGTCGCCCGCGGCGGTGGCCCGGACCATGTCCTCGACGTGGCCGCGCAGCACGCGCACGTCCTCCTCGTCGGCGCGGTCGGCGGCATCCTGGACCACGGCGACCTCCATCATCTCCCGGGCGCGTTCGACGCTGTCGTCGTCGATGTGGCCGAACTTGGACATGAGGCCGAACAGGAACTGCACGAAGGAGGCGTCGGGCTTGGTGAAGAACGTCCCCGCCCCCTGGGTGCGGCGCACCATGCCGAGCATCTCCAGGCTGCCGAGGTTCTCCCGGACGGTGGCCCGGCTCGTGCCCAGCCGCTCGGCCAGCTCCCGCTCAGTCATCAGGCGCGACTCGGTGCCGGAGGCCTTGGCCTCCGGCGCCAGCGCCTCGACCAGGGCGTCGAAGTTCGTGTCCACCGCACCTCCTGATTGGCCTGACCAATGTGAGGAAGCGTACAAGTCGCAGGTCGCGGGCGTCAATGCATTGGTAAGGCCAATATTTCCGCCGCGTGAAGGCCCGGTGTCGCGGACCCCCGCCCGCTCCCGCGCACAGCGCGGCGGGGAGCCCCGAAGGACTCCCCGCCGCCGTCTCGGACCCGGCTCGCGCCCGGCCCCACCGGTCTCACACCAGGTACAGGAACACCGTCAGCACCAGACCGGCGACGGCGACCACCCACGTGTAGGGCAGCGTCGAGAGCATCGACCGCTCCGGGCGCACCCCCGCGTACTGAGCGCTCCACACCGTCTGCGTGCTGGTGGGGTCCGACACCCCCAGCACCTGGCCGTAAGAGGCCATCAGCCCCAGCACCGCCGGAGCCGGGTAGATCCCCCCGGAGATGAGCACACCGGCCACACCCGCGCCCAGGCCGAAGATGTTCATCGGCCCCCGGTACAGGGCCAGCGGCACCAGCACGGCGAAGACCAGCACGAACAGCCACGGGCTGCTGGGACTGATCGCGGTCACCACCGGCGTGAGCGCCGAGACGGCCCCTGGCAGGTTCACCGCCGCCAGCAGCATGCCGATAGCGATGAACAGCACGATGGGCGGCGCGGCCACGTCGAAGGCCCGGTAGAGCGTGCGCAGCGCGGTGGAGGACATCTCCCGCCAGGGCACGGCCGTCAACAGCGCGAAGACCACCCCGGCCAACAGCGAGGGCACGATGGGCACGTGCAGCCCCAACGCCAGCACGATCGGCACCAGCGGCGTGACCAGCGCGTACCAGGGCGCGTCCCCGCGCCGCCTGCGCCGCTCGGCGGCCCGCTGGCGGCGGCTCGGCGGCCTCGTCCCGGCGCCGCCGGAACCGCTCCCCCCGGCCCCGGCCGGGACCCGCACCGCCCAGGTGTGCCGGGCGCCCTTGCGGCGCATCTCGATGAGGATGTAGGCCAGCCCGCCCGCCAGCGCGATCGGGAACAGGCGTAGCTGGAAGTGCTGGACGGTGGAGACCGGCACCCCGATGGCGTCGGACAGGAACTGCCAGTTGATCAGCTCCAGGGGCAGTCCGGCGGCGATGCCCACCAGCACGGTCCCGGCCGCGACGGTGGGAGTGACCCCGACCGCGATCATCGCGGGGATGCCCACCACACCGGCGAGCATGGCCGCGGGCGCCGAACCCGTGATGCTGCCGCACAGGATCGCGACGACGAAGACGCCGACCGCGACCAGCGAGGGGCGTTCACCCCCGAACTCCACGATCTTGCGCACGAGGGTGGAGGCGATCCCGGCCTCGGACATCAGCGTGCCCAGCCAGCTACCCAGGAGGATGGCGATCATGGTCGCGGCCAGACGCGGCGCGCCCTCCTGGACGACAGTACCGGTGACGCTGCCCTCCTCCCCCGTCAGGGGCGCGCCCGCGATGAGCGCGATCGCGACGGAGAGCAGGACCAGGGCGAAGGCGGTGGGCAGGCGGCGCGTCAGCATCAGGCCGACACCCACCGCCATGGCGAGGAGGATTGCGAAGGCGGTCACGGGCGTCCTCCGGGGGAGGTTCGCGGGGCGGGCCGGTCGTGGCCCGCGTCCCGGTGGGCAAGGGTGGCGGCGATGGCCGCGGTGAGCGCGATCGGGCTGGAGCCCAGCCCGGCGCGGCGGCGGGCGTAGGCGTGCGCGGCTATCTCGTCGGCGCCGACCACATGGCCGCGCAGGCGCAGCGGCCCCAGACGCACCAGGACGTGGTCGAGTGCGCGCCGCAGCGCGCGCCCCCGCCCCTCGTGCAGCATCCGGTGGGCGTGCTCGTGGGCCAGCGCGGCCTCGCGCAGGGCCGCGCGGGTGAGGTCGCGCCCCCACCCGGCGTCGCGGGCCACGCGCTGGGCGTGCTCCAGGGCGTCGGCGTAGACGATCACCCGGTCGCCGGAGGCGCGGTGCAGGTACTCGGCGAGCAGGACCTCGCCCGGACGCAGCCCGCCGACGGCCCGCTCCTCCACGCACGGCTCCGAAGGACCCGTGCGGCCCGGAGCGCTCACCCCGCCCGGGGAACCCGTGACACCTGGAACACCAGAGCCGTCGGGGACCTCAGAGGTGCCTGGGTTGCACGAGGACCCTTGAGGGCTCTCAGAGTCCCCCTTGGTCCCCGTGCTCCCCGCCGTCCTGGCAACCCCAGCGGGCCCGGGGGCCCCGGGGCCCCCGGCCGCTACGGCTCCCACGGCGTTCCCGACCTCCTCCTCGGCCATGCGCTCGCCGAAGCGCAGCGCCGTGGAGGCCCAGGACAGCAGCAGCTCGCGGTCGCGGCCCTCGTGGGTGGCGGTCAGCGCGAGCAGGTCGGCGGCCAGCTCCTCCTCGGAGGCGGCGCCGATGCGCGCGTACTCCTCGGCCAGTTCTGGGGCGACGCCCCTGCCGTGCCCGCCGGGCGCCTGCGCCCGTTCGCCCGTCTCCCGCCGGTCCGGGCGCTCGGTGTGCCACGGGGGCCTCGACCGGCCCGCGCGCCCGGGCCCCTCTCGCCGGGACGCACGCCCGGCGCCGTCGGGGCGTTCAGGTGGCCCGGGCGCGAACGAAGGCGGTTCGTGGGCCGCGCGCGGCGGCGTGTGCGCGCTCACCGCCGCTTCTCCATGACCGCGACGACCGTCTCATCGGGTGCGCGGCGGGCGATCTCCGCCGAGGCCAGCGCGACCAGGTGCCCCGGATCCAGCACCCCCGACAGGTCGGCGAACTTGGGGCCCAGCAGCAGCCACACCGCCGGGGGCAGCGCCCCGCCGTCGCCGTAGGCGGTGCGCTCGGCCACCAAATCCTTGAGCCGCCCCTCGGCCTCGGCGGCCACCAGCGTGTCCACCAGGGCGTCGGCGCTGTGCAGGCGCACCACCCCTTCGGCGTCCACCACCCGCACATGGGTGCGTTCGCGGGCGAAGCGCCCCAGCGGCCCCCCGGGCCTGCGCACCAGCCCGAACACCCGGTACTGGCCGTTGGCCGCGTACTCGGTCAGTTCGGCCGGTCGGGCCCCCAGACTGGCCGCCGCGGCGGCCCGCGCCCCGGCCTCGGCGTCGTCGGCGGCGGTGCGGTCCTTGGTGCGCAGTTCGGTGGCGCCCGTGGCCACGGCCGCCACCAGGTTGCGCTGGGGGTCCACGGTGACGTCCACCTCGACCCCCGCCGGGTCCGCGCCCTGGCGCAGCACCGCCTGCTCGGCCTCGGCGCGCACCGCGAGCACGTCGGCGTGGGTCGCGCCGGGGATGATGCGCTCCACCGACTCGCGCACCAGCGCCAGCGCCACGCCCAAGGGGCTGATGACCTCGCTGTGCGCGGCGATGCGCGCGTCCAACCCGGTGCGCCGACCAAGGTAGGGGGTGACGGTGGCCGCGCCGCCGCCCCCGCCGACCAGGGCGCACACCTGCCGGTCCAGGCCGTAGTCGCCCACCATCTCGTCCACGACCGCGGCCACGCGCTCGGTGGCCTTGTGCAGCACCGCTCGGGCGGCCTCCTCCACCTCCACGCCCAGGGCCTCGGCCAGCGGGGCGAGGGCGGCGCGGGCCGCGCGGGCGTCGGCGCGGGCGTAGTCGCCCTCGGGGACGAGCCCGGCGGCGTTGGCGGCGCAGGTCACGGTCAGGGCGAAGCGCCGCCCGCCGCTCTCCAGGACGGCGTGGTCGCCCGGGTCGGAGGCCATGGGGCTGATCCGAACCAGGCGGGCGCCCTCCAGCTCGTCCGGGTCGGCGAAGCAGGCGTAGGGCAGCCCGGCGATGTGGGCGCTGCGCGGTCCCACGTCGGTCAGGCTCGCCCGGCCGGGCGCCTCGCCCCCGCCGACCCGGACGAGGGAGCCGCCGCCGATGCCGACGGTGCGCACGTCCAGCGCCGACAGGTAGGTCTCCTTGCCGCCCAGGCGGGCGTGGCGGATCTGTACCCGCCCGCGCCGGATGACGCTGATGTCGGTGGAGGTGCCGCCGGTCTCCAGGAACACGCCCTCGCTGACCTTCTCGCCCATCAGTGCGCCCGCCACGCCCGCGGCGGGCCCGGAGAGCACGGTGAGCAGCGGCCGGTGGCGCATCTCGGACAGCGACATCACGCCGCCGTCGCAGCGCATGACCATGAGCGGGGCGGTGACCCCGGCCTTGTGGATGCTGCGCTCGACCAGGTCGGCGGTCTGGAGCATGCGCGGCATGACCCCGGCGTTGAGCGCGGCGGTGCGGGCGCGCTTGCCCAGGCCGTAGAGCTGGGTGATCTCGTGGGTGGCGGTGACGGGGACACCCCGGGCGCGGGCCGCCTCCAGCACGGCCAGCTCGCCGCGCGGGTCGTCCACGCTGAAGGGTTCGACGGCGACGACGACCTCGGCCCCCTCGGCGACCACCCGGTCCACGCTGGCCAGGGCCGCGCCCTCCAGGTCGGGTTCGCGCAGCGCGGCGTAGCGCACGGGCAGCGGGTGGCCCGAGTCCAGTCTCAGCTTGCCCAGGGAACGCAGCCTGCGGGTGGCGAAGGCGTCGTAGCCGACGCCGACGCCGACGATGCCGATGGTGGCCACGTCGCCCTCCAGCAGGGCGTTGGTGGCCTGGGTGGTGCCGTGGGCGAGGAAGCCCACGTCCTCGGCGCGCACGCCGATGTCGCCGAGCAGGCGTTCCAGCGCGGTCATGATGCCGTGGGCCACCCCGTCGGCGTGGTCGTGACTGGTGGGCACCTTGACCTGACCCAGCAGGGCGTAGGTGGTGGCGCTGACGGCCACGGCGTCGGTGAAGGTCCCGCCGACGTCGATGCCGATGCGCACGGGGCCGGGGCCGGAACCGGGGCCCGGGGACGGGGTTGGGGTCGCGTCGCTCATGGTCACCCCTTCTGTGGGGAGTCGGGCGGTGGGGAGTGGGGTTGCGAGGGTGCGGGTCGGGGCCGGAAGGCGTCAGTAGCCGCGCACGTCGGGCCAGTGGCGCTCGACGCCGGTGCGGTCCAGCACGGTGGTGAATGCCTCCAGCAGCTCCTCCTTCGCGCGCACGGCGTGCGGCGTGGTGCCGTGCTCCAGGGCGAAGGCGGCCAGCCGCCCGGCGGCCTCGCCGATGTTCCACTCCACCGGGTGCAGCCGGAAGCAGCCGTTGGTGATGTGGGTGGTGCCGACGTTCTTGGCGGCGGGCAGCAGGTTGGTCTCCCGCTCGGGCAGCAGGGCCCCCAGCGGGATCTCGAACGGGACGCTGGCCACGTCCACGTAGTTGTCGCCGCCCGTGGAGGGGTGCAGGTCGATCCGGTAGCTGCCCACGCCCACCGAGTCGTGGCGGCGCACGATGCCGTGCGGACCCAGCAGGCCCAGGGACACGTCGTGCTCGGTGACGGTGGTGACCGCCCGGATGCGGCGGGACTCGCGCACGTAGGCGGCCTTGGCCAGGCCCGTCTCCGTGCCGGTCACGTCGGGCCTCGGCCTGAGCCCGGGGAAGCCGGTGCCTCCGTCGGCGCGGGGCGCCTCGGTCTGGAGCCAGTACAGCACCGAAAGCGACAGCTGACGGGCCTCCTCGTGGGCCTCGCGGACGGTCCGGGCGTCCACCAGCCCCTCGATCTCCAGGGCGGGCTTGAGCCAGTAGTCGTTGAGCGGCCAGTTGGCCAGGGTGATGTCGGAGTCGAAGGCGCCGGGCAGGTGCATGCGCCGGGCCAGGATGCGCCGGAAGCCCCACAGCTCCTTGTCGCCCGCGTCCGCGCTCTGGTCGGCGGCCACCGCCAGCGGGTCGGTGTCCGGGTTGGGCACGAACGTGCGCGCCACCGGCTCCAGCGTGCGCGGGTCGGGGGCCGAGAAGCCCAGCAGCGGCCCCGGCCAGAACTCGGGCGTGTAGGAGCGCCAGAAGTCGTACATCTCCGGGCGCTCGATGGTGTGGTCCTCACCCTGGTGGTGCGACATGGCGAAGCAGTAGGTGATGCCCTGGAGGTTGGTCGGGTCGGCCGTCTCGGGCGCGTGCGGCTCGCCGTGCTCGGAGCGCGCCTCGGCGCCGGTGACGTGGTCCAGGCCCGCCATCGGCAGCAGGTCGCCGTTCTCGGTGGCGTCCAGGACGTAGGCGGCGCTCACCGTGCGGCGGCGCCCCCGCTCGTCCTCCAGCTCCACCGCGCTCACCCGGTCGCCGTCGGTGTGGGCGGCCACGGGCCGGTGGCGCAGCAGGACGGTCAGGCGACCGGCCGCGCGGTGCGGGCCCACCATCTCCTCCAGCACCGCCAGGGCCACGCGGGGCTCGTGGCACAGCTTGCTGACCCGGCCCGCGCCGGGGTTGAGGGTGAGCGAGGAGGCGGCCTCGGCCCTCAGCGGGTAGGCGCGCCGGTAGTGGTCGCGGATGCCCTCGCGCAGGCGCCGGTAGGAGGCGGTGGAGCCGAAGCGCTCGATCCACGGGTTCTCGTCGGGCGGCACCGCCTGCGCGGTGAGCTGCCCGCCGATCCAGTCGGTCTCCTCGGTCAGCACCACGCGGCGGCCGGAGTCGGCGGCGGCCAGGGCCGCGGCCACACCGCCCAGTCCCCCGCCGACGACGAGGATCTCCGTGCTGGTCTCGGTCATCTGGAGCCTTTCTCAGGTGTGTCGTGTCCGGGGCGCGGCGATGGTGCCGCCCTCCACCGGCTCGCAGGGCAGCAGGCGCCGGGGGGTCTCCCCGTGGGCGCCCGCGATCAGTTCCAACAGCAGGCGGACCGCGTCGCGGCCCATCGCACGCAGGGGCGCGTCGAAGCCGCCGTAGGCCGCGCCGCCGCCCGGGGCGCGGCCCCGGTTCCCGGTAGGCGCGCCCAGCAGGGCCAAGGAGAGGTCGCCGGGGCAGCGCAGACCGGCCCGGTCCACGGCGGCGGCGAGGCCGTCCAGTGCGGCGCCGGTGTCGGTCTGCTCGACCACGACGGCGGTCACGCCCTCCTCCAACCAGCGCCGCAGCAGCTCGTCCAGGTCCGAGCCGTCGGTGCGCACCACCAGGCGCGCGGTGTCGATCCCGGCCGCGCGGGCGCCGCGCAGCACGCCCCGCTCGCGGTCGGTCGAGGCCGGGGCCTGGTCGTGTTCGCGCAGGTAGCGCAGCTCACGGTGGCCCAGACCGGCCAGGCGCGCCACCACCTGCGCCGAGGCCGAGACGTAGTCGGCGCCCACGTAGGGCACTCCGGGCTCGTCGCGGCGGCCGATGTAGACGAACGGGAAGCCGTCCTCGGCCAGACGCCGGATGGGCCCGTCGGGCACGTGGCGACCGAAGAACAGGCAGCCGTCGGCCACGCGCACCCGCCGCACCGCGGCCGGGTCGTCGGCGCTGGCGGCGGCCCGCGCGGACCCGGTGAACAGGATCAGGTCCTGCCCCTGGGCCGCGGCCTCCTCCTCCACCCCGACCAGGACCGGGTAGTAGGAGTGCGCCACGTCGGTGGGAAAGGTGGCGCTGAAGGTGTACAGCCCCAGCATCGCGTTGCTGGCCGAGGCCAGCCGGGTGGCCACAGGGTCGGGAACGTAGCCCAACTCCTCGGCGGCGTCGAGCACCCGCTGGCGGGTCTCACGGGCCAGGGACATCCCGGTGGGGGTGCCCCGCAGCACCAGCGAAACCGTGGCCTGGGAGACCCCCGCCGCCCGCGCGATGTCGGACTGGCGGGGACGCCGCGGCCCCGCCCTCCTGACGTGCGTCACCTGTTTCTCCTCTTGCGTGCCGTGTTAATGCGCATTAGTTGACGACTGTGAGCCGCGCCACGGCAGATGTCAAGAGGATGACGGGCGGATTTCCGCCCTACGACGAGATCTTTCGTTAATACGTATTAGAACCTTGACCTGCGCATCGGCGCTGGTGAAGACTCTGGGGCTCGGAGCCTCCCCCCGACCCGCTCCGGAAGGGAACCGTCATGTCCGACGACGCTCACCCCCGCCGCTGCGCCCCCGACCGCCGCACCGTCCTGCGGGGCGCCGGAGCCGCAGCGGCGGGCGCCCTCCTGGCCCCGGGACTGCTGCCCCCCGCGTCCGCGACCGCCGCGACCGCGACCCCGTCCGCCGGCGGTGCCGCGGCGGCAGACGTCCTGCCCGCCTACCGCTTCCTGCGCGAGGCGCTCGACACCGCCGAACTCGGCTACAACCCGACCGGGGAGCTGATCTTCCCGTGCCTGCGCGGGACCGCAGGCCGCCTGTCCGACGCGCCCGGCCGCTTCCTGCTCTACTACGCCCCGCACGAGAGGCCCGGCGGTATCTGCCTGGCCTACGCCGACAGCCCCGACGGACCCTTCACCGAGTACCCGCACAACCCCGTCGTGGCCAACGTGTGGAACCCTCACTACGACGTCAGCCACGTCTCCTCGCCGCACGTGATGTGGAACTCCGAACACCGCGAGATGTGGCTGTACTTCCACGGGGAGAACACCACCACGCGGCTGGCCCGCTCACGCGACGGCATCGACTTCGCCTACGAGGGCGAGGTCCTGACCACGGCCATGGTGCCGGGTACCACCGAGGCCTCCTACGCGCGCGTCTTCGAGTACCGCCTGCCCGACCGGGGCGCGCGCTACGTCATGGTCTTCATGCGCAACGACACCAGCGACCACCGCTCCATCGGATGGGGGTGGTCGGCGGACGGGATCACCTTCGACTTCGACCCCGACCCGCTCGTGGACCACGCCGAAGTGGGGGTGTCGAACCTGTCGGGCCCGCACGTGGTCGAACGCGCGGGCAGCACCTACGTCGCCTACCACACCGACCTGGGCGACATCCGCCTGACCGAGGTGGGGCGCGACTTCGGCCTGCGCCGCCACCTGGGCACGGTGCACACCCCCATGGCCGGACCGCCGGACTCGGGCCGCAGCGCGGCGCCCTCCTTCGGCTCCGACGGGGGCGTGCAGTACATGTTCTACGAGGCCGGTCACCGGCTCGGGGCGACCATCGCCATCGCCCGCGCCGACTGAGGCACCGCGGGGACCGCGCCCCGGCGCCCACGGGCGGGCGCCGGGGCACCTCCCGGCGGGGTCAGACCTTGCGGCCGACACCGCCGTACTGGTCGACCTCGACCGGAAGCCCCGCGCCCTGCCCCCGCACCGGAGGACGCCAGCGCGTGACCGGCACCAGGCCCGGCTCGACCAGCTCCAGGCCCTCCAGGTAGCCGCCGATCTGCTCGGGACTGCGCGGGTTGTAGGGCACCGCGCCGCTCCCGTTGTACCCGTCCTGGGCCGTCACGTTCTCCCGGCTGTGGACGTTGCTGCCCTCGCTCACCGTCAGGTAGCTGCCCGGGGGCAGGCCCGCCAGCAGGCGCCGCACGATGGAGACGGCCTCCTCGTACTCCTGCACGTGGCCCAGGATCCCCATCAGCATCAACGACACCGGCTGGCCCAGGTCCAGCAGCTCCGACGCCTGCTCCAGGATCGCCTCGGGCTCGAACAGGTCGGCGTGGAGGTACTGTGTGCGGCCCTCGGGGGTGCTGGTCAACAGCGCCCGCGCGTGGGTGAGCACCAGGGGGTCGTTGTCGACGTAGACCACCCTGGACTCGGGCGCCACCGACTGCGCCACCTCGTGGGTGTTGTCGTGGGTGGGCAGACCGGTGCCCACGTCCAGGAACTGCCGCACGCCCACCTCGCCCGCCAGGTAGCGCACGGCCCGCTCCTGGAAGGCACGCGAGGCCCGCGCCATCCGCGCGATGCCGGGGAAGACCTCCAGGAACTGGTCGCCCGCCTCACGGTCGACGGGGTAGTTGTCCTTGCCGCCCAGCCAGTAGTTCCACACCCGTGCCGAGTGCGGCACCGTCGTGTCGATCACCGTTCGCTCAGCGCTCATCGGTCGCTGCCTTCACTGCTCGTCACTTGCCGGGCCCGCAGTCGTCCGGCCCGCCCTCGGTCACGGACGCGCGGGCGCGGCCCGCCCCCGCGGGAATCAGGCCTTGCGGGCCACGCCGCAGTACTCGGCCACCGGACGCGCCCCGCCCACCTCGGCGGGGGCCGGACGCCACAGGGAGCAGGAGACCACGCCCGGCTCCAGCAGTTCCAGCCCGTCGAAGAGCGCGCCGATCTGCGCGGCCGTGCGGATGGTCAGCTTGGGGGTGCCGCGCTCGTTCCAGGCCGCGGCCACCTGGTGGGCGCGTTCGCGGTCGATGTCGTCGGTGGGGTGGGACAGGACCAGGAAACTGCCCGGGGCCAGCGCCTCCAGCAGCCGGTCCATGATCGCGCGGACCTCGGCGTCGTCGGCGACGAAGTTGACCACGCCCAGCAGCATCAGCGCCACCGGCCGCTCCAGGTCCAGGGTCCGGGAGGCCTCCCGCAGGATGGCCCCGGGGTCGCGCAGGTCGGCGTCGACGTAATCGGTGACCCCCTGGCCGGTGCCGGTGAGCAGGGCGCGGGCGTGGGTGAGCACCAGGGGGTCGTTGTCGACGTAGACCACCCTGGACTCGGGCGCCACCGACTGCGCCACCTCGTGGGTGTTGTTGTGGGTGGGCAGACCGGTGCCCACGTCCAGGAACTGCCGCACGCCCTCCTCGCCCGCCAGGTGGGTCACGGCGCGCACGAGGAAGCCCCGGTCGGCGACCGCGTTGTCCACGATCTCGGGGAAGAAGGAGCGGATCTGCTCGCCCATCTCCCGGTCCACCGGGTAGTTGTCCTTGCCGCCCAGCCAGTAGTTCCAGATCCGGGCGTTGTGGGGGACGGATGTGTCGATCCGGGGGGCGAAAGCCTCAGGGTTCTCGGGGGGCACGGGCCTGCCTTCTACGCTCGTTCTGGGGAGAAAAGGGGCGTACACGGACAAGTAAAGGGCTCTCGGAGCCCACCGGCAAGCTCCCCGGGGCGTGTCCCCCGACCACCGGAGCACCGGACCGCCCACCCC
>NZ_LEKI01000082.1:0-24439 GCF_001029525.1 Nocardiopsis sp. RV163
TTCTCAAGAAACAACCGCTCTTCGTGTACAAGCTGCTGTGAGCTTTTCCGCCGAAGGCGTTGTGCGTTTCCGCTTTGTTGTGTCTTTACTTTATCAGGTGTTCCGCGCCCCGCCAAATCGGCGGTTTGTGGTGTTCCCGTTCGGGGTAAAGCCCGTTTCCTGTTCCGCTTCCGTGTTTCCTTGGAAGCGCCTCCGGAAGCCTAGCCGATGAAGAGCAGTGCTCGAACCGGCTTGTTCGGGAGGAGGGGTGTCGCCGGACCCGGTCCGGTTCCGAGCCGACCCGAAGGCCGCTCGCCGTCCCGTGGCGACTCGGAGAACACTACCCCCCTCATGAACACCGAGCAAACCGCAGCCCACGTGTCGCCGCTCACAGATCGACCCACGCGCGCACCCCGGCACGGACACGGGAGCGGGCACCGGGGACTCACCCGGTTGAGAAGACGGGTGCGGAAGAACGCTCACCGAAACGGCAAAGAGCGCTCGCCGCCAAATGGCGCACCTCTTCCCCGGCAAGCGCATTCTCACGTTTCCGCAGCTCAAGGCATTCGCCGACAGTGCCCCACCCGTGTTTGGCGTGAAAATCAGGAAAGCAGGGAAAGTCAGCAGGAAAATTTCGAAATCCCCTCGGATGCAATACATGATGTGCAGCGTCACCGGAACGGGCTCTGGTCCGGTGCCCCGACAGGCGGGGACGACCGCGACCAGGCCGCGTGCCGAAGGTTCGGGGGGACGGCAGGCGCAGCACGGCCATGCACCCACGGGTGGTCGATCCACGTCGGCGACGACATGCTCTTCGACGGCTACACGGACGGTCGGAGCAGGAGGGTCGCGGACGGGTTGACGGAGACCGGAGACCGGGGTCACGTGGACGCGGGCGGACTGCTGCATGCGGCGGGCGGGACGACGACATGACCGTCTCGGGAGGGGAGAACGTGTTCCCCAGGCCTATGGGGGAGGCGATCGTGACGCTTCCCGGGGTGCGTGAGGTCGTGGTGACGGGTGTGCCCGACTAGGAAGTTCGGGCAGCGGTTCGCGGCGTACGTGGTGCCGCGCGAGGGCCGGGGGAGTGGACCCGGACAACGTGCGGATGCACGTGCGGCGGGCGCTCGGGCGGTTCTCGGTGCCGCGCGACGTGGTGGTCGTGGACGAGCTGCCGCGCAACGCCGCGGGCAAGGTTGGTCAAGCGCCTGCCGCCCCGCCGGGAGGAGCGCGGATAGGCCGGTGGGGGTTCTCGTGCCCGTCCGGTCGGACGCGCGGATGCGGGGGCGGCCCGGCGCGCGCGGGCACGGGCAGCAGGTGCGGTCGGGGGACAGCGCCGTCGGCGTCGGTCGCCGTCCTCGCGCGGAGGCAACCGTACGACGGCGGGTGAAGGCCGGGGCCCCGGCACGCGGTAACGGCGTCCGTTCCGACCTGCGACGACCCCGTTCGACGCACATGGGGGACCCCGTACCACTTTTCTTTGTGCGCAAGGTAATTGCGGGCTTTGGAAATCGGGCACGGGGTAACTACGATGGTGGCGATGGCCGACCGATCCCCCGCCCCCGCGGGCGGCTTCCCTCTTCCCGCAGTGGACGAGCAGATGTGCTTCGCCCTCTACGCGGCGTCGCGTGCGGTCACCAACCTGTACCGGCCGCTGCTTGAGCCGTTGGGGCTGACCTATCCCCAGTACCTGGTGATGATGCTGCTCTGGGAGCGCGGCGAGTGCTGGGTGAAGGACTTCGGTTCCGTGCTCCAACTGGACTACGGGACCCTCACGCCGCTGCTCAAGCGGCTGGAGGCCCGGGGGCTGCTGGCCCGGGGACGCGATCCGCGGGACGAGCGCTCCGTCCTCGTCGTCCTCACTGAGGAGGGCGGGCGGCTCAGGGAGCGCGCCGAGGGGATCCCGGAGGCGATCGGGAGGGTCATCGACCTCCCCGAGGAGGAGTTCGAGGCCACGAGGCTGGCACTGCGCCGCCTGACCGCGAACGTCCTCGCGGGACAGGCCCAGCTGCCCGAGGGCGGCTGAGGCGCCACGGACTCCGCCCGCCGCGTCCGCCGTCGGGGGACGACGGACGGCGGCGGCGGGCGGCGGGGACGGACACCACGGGGGTCGTGTCCGTCCCCCGGAGCACGGGCGGGTCGCGGTCGCGGCCCGTCCGTCTCCGTTGACGGCCCGAGGGGGTGTTCGCCGTTCCACCCGGGGGAGGGCCGCCGCCGGGCTAGGGTTGGGGACATGTCGATCTGGGCGTCAGACAACCGCAGCGGGCAGGTCCGTGAGGCCCTGACCATGCTCCTGTCCCAGGGAGTGATCGAGGACTTCCGCATCCGGCCGGACGAGGAGTTCCCCTTCCGGGTGACCGTCCCGGCCGGGGTGGTCCCGATGACCGAGCACCAGGCCGCACACTTCGCCCTGGGCGCGGCGGTGAGCCACTTCGGGCGGCTGGCGCGCGGCGGGGGCGGTGCCTAACAGGCTCCGGGCGTGTGCTCCCAGTGGCCCTGTGAGGTCTCGGTGAGCGACGTGGTGACGAAGACGTTCCACAAGCCGAGCGCGTCGCCCGAGCCGACCGCGTAGACCAGCCCGGAGCGCTGGACGGCGCGGCCCGCCGACACGTGGTCGTAGTTGCTGTCCCTCACGCACGTCCCCGGTTCGGTCGGCGGGTCCGTCGGCTCCTCGGTGGGCGGGTCCGTGGGGTCCGGGCCGGGGCCGCCGCCGTCGCCGATGCCCCAGAAGTCGACGGTGTACCCGGTCGAGCAGACGGTGTCGAGGAAGTAGGCGCCCGCGGTGCCGCAGCCCGCGGACGGGTCGACGGGGGTGCCGTGGCCCATGCCGGAGACCGTGTAGTGGGCGACGGCAGCGGTGGCCGCGTCGCCGCCGTGGTAGGCGGCGGTGGTGGAGCCCGGCAACTGCTCGGTGGCGTCGGGGGTGCCGGACAGCCCGTGGACGTTGGTCCACTGGCTCACGCCCGCCTCGCCGTTGGCGGGGGCGACCGTGGTGTCGGCGGTGCCGTGCCAGACGGCGACGCGCGGCCAGGGCCCGCCCCAGCCGGGGTTCTGGGCGCGGACCTCGTCGCCCCACTGCTGCGGTGTCCTCGCCTCGCCGGGGTTCATGCAGCCGAAGGCGTCGATCATGCCGTCGGCGCAGCCCACGGGGATTCCCGCGACGATGCCGCCTCCGGCGAACAGGTCGGGGTAGGCGGCGAGGAGCTCTCCCGTCATGGCGCCTCCAGCGGAGAGCCCGGAGACGTACACCCGGTCGGCGTCCAGGCCGTGGGCGGTCACGGCGTGCTCGACCATGGAGCGGACCGACCGGGCCTCGCCGGAGTCGCGTGCGGTGTCTCCCGGCTGGAACCAGTTGAAGCAGCCGGTGGCGTTGTTGGCCGACTTCTGCTCGGGGTAGACGAGGGCGAAGCCGTGCTCGTCGGCGTACCCGGCCCAGCCGGAGTGGTCGTGGTAGGCGGCGGCGTTCTGCGCGCAGCCGTGCAGGAGCACGACCAGGGGCGCTTCGGCGGGCAGGCCGTCGGGGACGTAGGAGTACATGGCCAGGCTGCCGGGGTTGGCGCCGAAGGAGGGCACCGGGGTGAGTACGGCCGCCGAGGCGCGCGGGGCCAGGGCGATCAGCAGGGCGGCGACCACGACGGCCACGGTGGCCAGGGTCGCGACGGGGGAGAGGACGGTCGCTGGCAGGGGGCGGCCGACGGGGGGTGCTGTGGAGTCCATGGGGGTTCGCCTCCGGTGATCCGGTCGTTGAGCGGGGGATCTGGCCGGGAGCCTAGCCCCGGTGTGACCCAGGCGACATGTAGCGGAGACCACGGTCACAGGCCCGTCTTCGGTGGGGAACCCACAGCCGCCATCCGGCCCATGGGCGCGGGCCACATGTCCGCGCCCGGGGGTGTGTCCTGCGCCCCTATCCCCCGCTCGCGGAGGCGCGCCTAGTTTGCTGCCATGACGACGCACGAGTTCCTGTCGGGCACGGCGCGGCAGACCGCCCGGCCCCCCGTGCCCGGAACGGCGGGGAACCCCCACACCACCCGGGTCGACCTCACCGGGAGGACCGCGCTGGTGACCGGTGCGGCCAGCGGCATCGGCAGGGCGTGCGCCCTGCGCCTGGCGGAAGCCGGGGCCCGGGTGCGGATGGTCGACCTCGACGGGCGGGCCCTGGGCGAGCTGGCCGACCGGGGTGTCGGCGAGGCGGTGGAGCTGGACCTGACCGACCTGGACGCCGCCGAGGAGGCCGCGCGGGGCGCGGACGTCGTGGTCAACAACGCGGGCGTCCAGACGGTCGCGCCCGTCCAGGACTTCCCTCCGGAGCGTTTCTCCCTCATCCTTCGTCTCATGGTCGAGTCGCCGTTCCGCGTGGTGCGCGGCGCCCTGCCCCACATGTACGCGCGGGGTTGGGGCCGCGTCGTCAACATCTCCTCGGTGCACGGTCTGCGCGCCTCGGCCTACAAGTCGGCCTACGTGACAGCCAAGCACGGCCTGGAGGGCTTCTCGAAGGTGGTGGCCCTTGAGGGCGCCGGACACGGGGTGACCTCCAACTGTGTGAACCCCGGATACGTGCGCACGCCGCTGGTGGAGAGGCAGATCGCCGACCAGGCGGCGGCGCACGGCATTCCCGAGGAGCGGGTGCTCTCGGAGGTCCTGCTGGCCCGGAGCCCGCTCAAGCGGCTGATCGAGCCCTCAGAGGTCGCCGAACTGGTCGCCTACCTGTGCGGTGAGGACGCGTCGTTCGTCAACGGCGCGTCCCTGCCCGTGGACGGAGCATGGAGCGCGAGCTGAACACCACCGCTTCCGGTTCGACCGGTACCCCCGCTGACGGCCAGGCCCTGTTCCTGGACCTACTGCTGCGCGACGCCCCGGCCGTGGAGTACGAGCGGCCGGTGCTGCGCGCGCGGGCGCGCGGGGACGACCCGGAGGTGGTCGCCGCCCTGGAGGCCGCGAAGATGACGGCGCTGCGGGTGCGGTCGGTGATGCGCGACCGGCGGCGCCGCGAGTCGGAGCTGAGCGCGCTGTTCGAGACCGCCAACGACCTGGCGGGCATGCGCAGCCTGGACCAGGTGCTCCGGGCGATCGTGGAGCGGGCCCGCAACCTGCTGGGCACCGACACCGCGTACCTGACGCTGAGCGATCCGGAGGCGGGCGGCACGTACATGCGGGTGACGTCGGGGTCGGTGTCGGCGGCGTTCCAGCGGCTGCGGCTGGCCCCGGGCAAGGGGCTGGGCGGGCTGGTGGCGACCACGGCCCTGCCGTACGTGACGGCGAACTACTTCACCGACCCGCGGTTCACTCACGCGGAGAACATCGACCACGCGGTGCGCGACGAGGGCTTGGTGGCCATCCTGGGCGTGCCGCTGAAGATGAACGGGCGCGACGTGGGCGTGCTGTTCGCCGCCAACCGGCGCGAGCGCCCCTTCGCCCACTCGGAGGTGGCGCTGCTGTCGTCGCTGGCCGCGCACGCGGCGATCGCGATCGACAGCGCGAACCTCATCGACGACACCCGGCGCGCCCTGGACGAACTGCACACCGTCAACGAGCGGTTGCAGCGGCACACGGCGTCGGTGGAGCGGTCGGCGGCGGCGCACGACCGGTTGACCGACCTGGTGCTGCGGGGCGGCGGCGTGCGCGAGGTCGCCGCGGCTGTGGCCGAGGTGCTGGGCGGCACGGTGCTGATCCACGACGCGACCTCGGACTCCTCGGTGACCGCCAGCCCGGAGGGCGTGATGCGGGAGGGCGTCCCGTGGGACGCGGACGACGGGGACCTGACCGACGCGGTGCGCTCGTCGCTGGCCAGCGGCCGCGCGGTGCGGGCGGGCCGGTCCTGGGTGGCGACGGCGGCGGCCGGGACCGAGCCGCTGGGAACGCTGGTGCTGCGCGGGGTGGAGCTGGACTCCACCGACCAGCGCGTGCTGGAGCGGTCGGCGATGGTGACGGCTCTGCTGCTGCTCATCCGGCGTTCGGTGAGCGAGACCGAGCACAGGCTGCGCGGGGACCTGCTCGACGAGCTGTTGGAGGTGCCCGCGCGCGATCCGGCGTCGCTGCGCCAGCGGGCCGCGCTGCTGCACGCGGACCTGGACGCGCCGCACGTGCTGGTGGTGGCCGAGGCCCCGGGCGGCGACCCGGGGCGGTTGCGCTCGGCGGCGACCCACGTCGCGGAGACCACCGGGGGGCTGGCCGGGAGCCGGTCGGGCCGCCTGGTGCTGGCGCTGCCCGGGAGGGACCCGTCGGCTGTGGGCCGACGGGTGGCCGACGAGCTCTCAGGTGCGGTGAACGGCCCCGTGACAGCGGGATCGGCCGGTCCGACAGCGGGTCCGGCCTCGTTCGGGGACGCGTTCACCGAGGCGGCCCGATGCCTCCAGACGCTGCGTGCGCTTGGACGGGAGGGGGACGTGGCGACCACGGGGGACCTGGGGTTCTCGGGACTGCTGCTGAGCCAGGACCGGGACGTGCCGGGGTTCGTGTCGGCGACGCTCGGGCCGCTGCTGGAGTACGACGCCAGGCGGGGCACGCTGCTGGTGGAGACGCTGCGGGCGTATTTCGCGGCCGGGGGCAACCTGTCGCGTGCCAAGGAGGACCTGCACATCCACGTGAACACGGTGGCGCAGCGCTTGGAGCGGATAGGCCAGCTGATCGGGGCTGACTGGCAGCGCCCCGGCCGCGCGCTGGAGCTCCAACTGGCCCTGCACCTGCACGGTTTGCTGGACCGCGGCGTGGACCTCCTGGGCGACCAGAGCGCCGGTTGACCGGGCCCGTGGAGCGCGTAGCGGCGGCATGCCCCGGGAAGTCGGGACAGGGCGTCCCGCGGTGGTGCGCCGCGGGGTTCGGCGTAGAGCGTGACGGTGGCCGGGCACCCGTAGAGCCCGGGCCGGCGATGGGCCCCACGGGGTCGCAGGGGGACCTGCGGGCCACCAGCCCGCGTTACGGAACACCGGGCGAACCACCCCCGACGAGCGCGCGGACGTGCTCTGCGACCAGAGCGGCGGTCGGGGAGAACAGCGGGCTGTAGTGGTTGTCGTCGGGCAGCTCGACGGTCACCACGCCCTCGGGGAGCCCGGCGAGGCGCTCGGGCGTGTACAGCCCCGGGCTCTCGTCCAGGAGTCCCCGCGCCGTCCACAGCAGGCGGGCGGGACAAGGCAACCTGTGGACGGCGGCGAGCGCGTCCGGGTCGGCCAGGACCTGGGCCCCGTCCGCGCGCACGGCCTCCTCGTCGCAGGCCGAGCGCATGGCTGGCTGTTCCCCGACCAGGTCGCGCAGGACGTAGTGGTCGGTCCAGGTGTTCCAGCGCCCGGCGAAGGCCGGATGCCCCCGCCAGAACTCGCGGTAGTGGTCGGGGCCCTCGAAGGTCATGCGCAGACGGGCCATGGCGGGTCCGAGCACGTCGTCGACGTCGGTCCCCGGCGGGACGGGCAGCCCGTACCCGCCGTCGACCAGCAGCAGTCCCGACACCCGGTCGGGGTGGCGGACGGCGGCCAGGCAGGCCACGAACGCGCCCATGGAGTGGCCGACCAGGACGGTCCGTTCCACCCCGTGGGCGTCGAGCACGGCGATCATGTCGTCGGCGTGCGCGGCCAGTCCGCGCGGTCCGCCCAGGTGTCCGCTGAGACCGCGCCCGCGCAGGTCGGGGGCGACCAGACCGGCCCCTCCCGACTCCGCGGCCACGCGGGCGAACGAATGACCGTTGGCGGTGATGCCGTGGACCGCCAGGACGGGGGTCGTGGAACGACCGCCCCAGCGGGTGACGGCGAGTTCTCCTCCAGCGACGGGGACGGTGTACTCGTCCCCGTCGGTCCAGATGTCGGTCGGGCCCGTGCCGTCCGTCATGTCCGTGCGTCCTTCCTGTCGCGCAGTGCCGAGCGGACGCGCCCCGGGAGGGCGACGAGACCGCCCGGGAAGAAGAACACCATCAGCACGAACAGCGTGCCGAGGATGAACAGGGGCTGGGACAGCGGCGCGGCGATCCACGCGGGCAGGGCGGCGAAGGCCTCGGAACCGCCCAACTGGAGGAGGCGGTGGTCGGCGTAGGTGTACAGGGCCGCGCCCAGCAGCGGCCCCCAGCGGATGCCCGCCCCGCCCAGGGCCACCATGACCAGCAGGGTGAGGGTGAACTCGGCGGTGGTGATGCCGGGGGTGACGCCCCCGGTGACGAGGAGGTAGACGACGCCGCCCAGGGAGGCCAGGCCGCCGCCTACGGTGAACGCCGCCAGCTTGTAGGGGTAGGGGTCGACGCCGAGGACGGCGACGCGCTGCTCGTTGGCGCGGATGCCCTGCCAGACGCGGCCGACGGGGGAGGAGGTCAGCCACCACACCACGCCGACTGCGAACGCTGCGAACGCGACGGCCGCCCAGTACAGGTTGACGGTGTCGGCCACGCCCACGAACGCGTCCGGGACCATGTCGGTGTTGAGTGACAGACCCTCCTCACCGCCGGTCAGGCGTCCGGGGTCGCGGGAGATGAGGATCGACCCGGCCTGGGCGAAGGCGAGGGTGACCATGGCCAGGGCGATGCCGTTGACCCGCAGCGAGACCGCGCCGAGAAGGAGGGACAGCAGGGTGCCGCCCGCGACGGCGACCGGCGCCGCCCACACGAGCGGGAGTTCGACCACGCGCATGAGCAGGGCGGCGGTGTAGGCGCCGCAGGCGAAGTAGAGGGCGTGCCCGAAGGAGAGCAGGCCCACCCTGCCGTACAGCAGGTCGTAGCTGGTGGCCAGGCCGCCGAAGACGAGGCAGAAGGCGAGCAGGTGCAGGGTCGGCGGGCTGTTGAGGGCGCCCTCGAACAGTCCCGGGACCCGCAGGGTGGAGAAGGGCAGGCAGAGCGCCACCGCCAGGACGGCGGCCGGGACCGCCCAGCGGGGCGGGCGGCGCACGCGCGCGCTCCCCTCGGAGGCCGCTCCGGGGGACTCGGTGCCCCCGGAGCCCCGAGAACCCTGGGCGCCCCGGAAACCCCGAGAGTCCCGAGAACCCACGCCGGTGTCGGTCATCATGCCACCCTCTCCGCTGACTTCTTCGCGGTCAGGCCGCCCTGCCTGGTGAGCAGCACGAGTGCCAGGACGATGACCACGGCGATGTCGCCGAGCCCGGCGACGGTGTAGTAGTTGGCGAACTGCTGGATGAGGCCGACCGCGACGGCGGCGATCGCGCAGCCGGTGAGCGAGGCGGTGCCGCCGATCACCACGACGATGAAAGCGAACACCAGCAGGGACATCCCCTGGGTTGGGGTGACCACGCCGAAGTACAGTCCGCCCAGGGCCCCGGCCAGTGCCGCGGCGGCGCCGCCGATGGCGAACACCAGCGTGAACGACCTGCGCACGTCGATGCCCAGCGCGGTGACCATGGCGCGGTCCTGCACGCCCGCCCGGACGACGAGCCCGTAGCGGGTGCGCGAGTTGAACAGCCGCAGGGCCGCGAACACGGCGGCGGCGGCCAGGATGAGCAGGAACCGGTCCCGGGGGATGTTCACACCGAGTACAGCCACGGTGCCGCTCACAAGTCCGGGCTCGGGGAAGGTGAGCGGGTCGGCTCCCCAGACCGCCTGGATGAGCGCGGGGACGGCCAGGCTGAGGCCGACGGTGGCGAGGATCTGCTCGCGGTGCCTGCCGTAGAGCGGGCGGATGACGCAGAGTTCGACCAGGGTGGCGGCCAGGGTGCCCGCGCCGACGCCGAAGGCGACGGCGAGCAGGAAGCCGAACCCGTCCGGCCCGGCGCCGGGGAGGTGCCCGGCCGCCCACCACGTGCCGTAGGCGCCGAGGGCGAGGAAGGCGCCGTGGGCGAAGTTCAGCACGTCCATCAGGCCGAAGATGAGCGAGAGCCCGGAGGCGATGAGAAAGTACAGGGCTCCCAGGCCGAGCCCGGTGATGACGAGCAGGATGACGGTGCTCACGCGGTCCGCTTCCCTTCGGCTTCGGTTCCGGCGGTGGCGGTGGAAGCCGCGGTACGGGAGACGCCCAGCAGCCCGCGGACGCGGTCGGCGTCGTCGAGCAGTTCCCGGGCGGGCCCGGTGTGGGTCACGCGGCCCGCGTCGAGCACCACGGCCCGTTCGGCCACCCGGCGGACCAGGGCCAGGTTCTGCTCCACGAGCAGGACCGGCACCTGTTCGGCGGCGCGGGCGACGGCGTCTGCGACCTCGCGGACGATGCGGGGGGCGAGGCCCTTGGTGGGCTCGTCCACGACGAGGAGCTTGTTGTCGTTGAGCAGGGCGCGGCCGATGGCGAGCATCTGCTGCTGGCCGCCGGACAGGGTGCCCGCGGGCTGGTCGGCCCGTTCGCGGAGTTCGGGGAACAGCTCGTGGACGAGGCCGTAGCGCGGTTCGCCGGGACGGCGCTCGGCCAGGCGAAGGTTCTCGGCGACGGTCAGCGCGGAGAAGACGCCGCGCTCCTCGGGCACGTAGCCGATGCCCATGGTGACGATGGCGTGCGTGGGGCGGTCGGTGATGTCCGCGCCGTCGAAGGACACCCGGCCTGTGCGGGGCACCAGGCCGAGCAGCGCCTTGACGGTGGTGGTCTTGCCGACGCCGTTGCGGCCCAGGAGCGCTGTGACGCCCCGGCCGGGCACGGCGAGGGACACCCCCTGGAGGATGTGCGAGCCCTCGATCCACACGTGCAGGTCGGCCGCCTCCAGCAGCGGCCCCCCGGCGCTCACGCCCCGTCCCCGAGGTAGGCGGCCTGCACCTCGGACTCGGCCATGGCCGAGTCCGGGTCGGTGAGGGCCAGCAGTGCGCCGTGGTGCATCACGGCCAGGCGGTCGGCCATGTCGAGGAGCACCTCCATGTGGTGTTCGACCATGAGGACCGTGCAGCCCTGTTCGCGGTGCACGTCCCGGATTACGGTGGTGAGTTCGCCTACCTCTCCGGCGCTGACCCCGGCCATGGGCTCGTCCAGGAGGATGAGGCGGGGGCGGCGGGCCAGGAGGAGGGCGAGTTCGAGCTTGCGCTTGTCGCCGTGGGAGAGGTCGCCCGCGAGGGCTTCGGCCCGGTGGGAGAGGCGGACCAGGTCCAGGACGGCGGCGGCCTCGGGGCCGCCGTCGGGGGCGGCCGGGCGCCAGAAGCGGTGTGAGTCCCCGGTACGGGCCTGGACGGCCAGTCCGACGTTGGCGCCGACGGTGAGGTCGCCGAAGACGCTGGAGGTCTGGAAGGTGCGGCCCATGCCGAGCCGGGCGCGGCGGTGGGGCGCGTGGCGGGTGACGTCGGTCCCGGCGAGGCGGACGCTGCCGCCGGTGGGCCGGGTGAGGCCGGAGACCAGGTTGAACAGGGAGGTCTTGCCCGCGCCGTTGGGGCCGATGAGGGCGACGAACTCGCCCTCGTCCACGGCCATGGTGACGTCGTCGACGATGAGGGCGCCGCCGACCGACCAGGTCAGGTTCTCCAGGGCCAGGACCGGGACGGTGCCGGGTCCGGTGGAACCGGAGTGCTCCGCGGGCCCGGTGGAACCGGTGTGTCCGGTGGCCATGCCTACTCCGCGACCGCGGGCTCGACGTCCGCGGCGGGGATCTCCGCGACCAGCTCGGGGTGGGCGTCCTCTCCCTCTCCGACCAGTTCGACCTGGTACATGGGCTGGAGGAGGGCGTGGTCCTCCGCGCGGATGGTGAGCTCGCCCTTGACGCCGTCGAAGGTCCAGCCCTCCAGGGCGTCGATGCGCTCCTGGACGCCGTCCCCGGACCCGGCGGCGTGCACGACCATCTGCGCGGCGGTGAAGCCGTCGGGGGTGAAGAGGTCGACGGTGCCGCCCGCCTCCTCGACGGACTCCTTCATGGTCCGGGCCAGCTCGGTGCCGGAGGCGCCGTCGAAGTAGTGGGAGAGGAAGGAGATACTGCCGCCCGCCTCGCCGAAGACCGGGTAGGACGGCTTGATGTCCAGTCCGGTGACGACCTCGGTGGAGTCGAGGATGCCCTGCTGGTCCAGGGCCCGCCACATGGCGGAGGCGGTCTCTCCGGCCCAGGCGACGAAGACCAGGTCGGGTTCGGCCTGGCTGACCTGCTCGGCGAACGGGGTGAGGTCGGTGGTATCCGGCGGGGCCAGGACGCTGTCGACCTCGGCCCCCTCGGCCCCGAGGACGTCGGTGACGGCGGCGACGTTGTCCTGGCCGAAGGCGTTCTGCTGGGCCAGGACCAGGACGTCCGCGCCCTCGGGGTCGTCCATGAAGGTTCCGGCGGTGAGGATGTCCTGGTAGGTCTGGCGCCCGGAGCGGAAGGTGTGGTCGTTGACGCCGGTGACGGCGTCGGTGGCGGCGGGCCCGGAGATGAAGAGGATGTCGTTCTGCTCGGCGAGCGGGGCGACTTGGACGGCGATGCCGGAGGCGGTGGACCCGGCGATGATGTCGTGGCCGGTGCCGATGAGGTCACGGGTGGCCGTGACCGCCTTCGTGGGGTCGCCGGCGTCGTCCATGTACTCGACCTCGATCGGGCGGCCGTCGATCTCCGCCGTCCCGCCGGTGGCGTGGTCGAGCCCGGCCTCGAAGCCCTGCCGGTACTGCTCTCCGTAGGTGGCGAGGGGGCCGGTGGCGGAGTAGACGATGCCGACCCTGATGGGCGCGTCCCCGCCTTCCCCGGCGGCCTCTCCGGGAGCTCCGCAGGCGGTCACGGCGAGGACGACCGCGCAGGAGGCGGCGGTCAGGGGGGTCTTGCGCATTACTGTTCCTCCAGTCGGCACCCGCCTGTCCGACACAACCGCCCGAGCTGGGGGATGGGGTGCCAACCCGAAGGTAGAACCGGGGTGACCCGTTTCACATGTAGCGGGCACATACATTCGGTCCCGAATCGGTGTACGGGGAGCCCACAGGCGCCGACTTCGCCACCGCCTGGCCTACCCGGTCGAGACCCCAGCGCCGGTCCCGGGGGACGTCGAGGCGGTCACCGGTCGGCCCGCGCCGACCTCCCGCGTGCGGGCGCGCGAGCGCGCCGGGAGTTCACCGATGGCGCGTCGGCCTGAGCCCCGGGCCCGACACGCGTCGCGCCGGACGGGCCGGTGACGGGCACCGGGTCCGACGGCCGCCGGGACCGGGAGCGCCCCGGCACTGGGTGGGGACGCGCCTCAGCAGGGGCCCTTGTCCTCCCACACTCCCCAATGGTCGCTGCTCGGCGGGTAGTCCCGGATCCACCAGCGCGCCTCGTACTCGCGGCCCTCGTGCTGGACGCGGTCGCCGGTGTCGTACACGGTGCCCCCGTTCCACTGGGGGGCGTCGCAGGAACCGCCGTCGTCGCCGCGTCCGCGGTCGTCGTCATCTCCCCGGCCGCTCCAGCCGTCCTGGTCGCCCCGGTCGTTCTGCTGCTCCTCGGCGGCGCGGGGATCGTCCTCGTCGGAGGGGGACGCCTCCTCCTCGGGCTCCTCCTCTCCCTCTTCCTCCTCCGGCTCCGGTCCGAGGGAGACGGTGAGGGAGACGGCGGCCTCCTCAGGCAGGATCGTGCCGGGTTCGGGGGTCTGCCCGCTGACCTCGCCGACGGGCGCGGTTTCGTGGTGCTCCTCGGTGACCTGTACGACCAGGCCGAGCCCGGCCAGGGCGGTCGCGGCATCCTCCCGGCCCATGCCGACCAGCGTGGGGACGATGACGCCCTCGCTCACGCTGAGCACGACCGGCTCCTCTCGGTCGCCCTCCTCGCCCGCCGCGGGTTCGGTGGACAGGACGGTGCCCGGGGGCTGGTCGGGGGAGTGCTCCTGGACGATCTCGATACCGGTGAACCCGGACTGGCGCAGGGTCTCGCGCGCCTCGTTCTCGGTGCCGCCGACCACGTCGGGGACCTCGGAGTGCCGCGGCCCGGTGGAGACGTGCAGCAGGACCTCGTCCCCCCTCGCCACGTCGTCGCCGGGCGCGGGCGTGCTGTAGGCGACAGCCCCGAACCCGACGGTGTCGCTGTAGGCGTCCTCGAAGCGCACGGCCAGGTCCATGCCCAGCCCGGCCAGCCGCTCCTCGGCCTGCTCGCTGGAGGCGCCCACGAGGTCGGGCAGCGCGACGCGGTCGTCCGGGACCAGCGCCCACCCGGCCGCGAACAGGACCAGGACCAGCACGCCCGCGGTGACCAGCACGGGGACGCGCCGCCACAACGGGACCGCCTCGGCGCGCTCCTCCCGGCGCTCCGGCGGGGCGTCGGTGATCACGGGGATGGGCCGGGTGTCGACGTCGGCGGTGTCCACCGGGGCCCCGGGCAGCGACCGCAGCACCTGTTCGACCACGGTGAGGTACTGTCCCGCGTCGCGCGGGCGGTAGCGCGGGTTGGGGTCGGTGGCGTTGGCGACCAGCATGTCCAGGTCGGGCGGCAGGCCGGGTACGACGGCCGAGGGCCGCAGCGGATGCGCCTCCGGGTCCGCGGGCACGCCGGTCAGGAGCGTGTACAGGAGCCGCCCGACGGCGTGCACGTCGGTACGGGTCTCGGGACCGGCGTCCTCCTCCGCGTCGAAGAGCAGGGGGAAACCGGTGACCCGCACGCCCCCCGCGCCGTCCACCACGACCGTGTGGGGGTCGAGCGCGCCGTGCACGACACCCGCGCCGTGGGCGGCGTCGAGCGCGGTGAGCGTCCCGGCCACTATGGCCAGCGCCGCATGCACCGGGTAGCGCAGCCCGCCGCCGCCCTCGCCCAGCGCCTCCGCGAGGGTGTGTCCGGGCAGGTACTCGCCGACCGCGTACACGTGGTCGCCGTCGCGGCCGTGGCCCAGGGCCCGGGCGATCCCCGGGTGGGACAGGCCCTCCAGGGTCTGGGCACGGTCCAGGAACGCGTGCACGGCGCCGTGGTCGCCCACCAGCCAGGGGTGCATCACGGTGACCGTGACGGTCTGGTCGCCGCCGAGGTCGTGCGCGACGTGGACGGTTCCCGAGGCGCCGCTGCG
This sequence comes from Nocardiopsis sp. RV163, assembly GCF_001029525.1. Lineage (NCBI taxonomy): Bacteria > Bacillati > Actinomycetota > Actinomycetes > Streptosporangiales > Nocardiopsidaceae > Nocardiopsis > Nocardiopsis sp. RV163. The sequence goes on from NZ_LEKI01000082.1 coordinate 14,783, forward strand.
CAGCCGCTTCCCGAGAATGTAGCGCTCATGCAGCGTGATGCCGAAGAGGGGATCGGGAGTGGGGGTCTCCATGGGACGGATTCTATGTCCCCGTACCCTCCGCAACCCCCCGTTCCCGGTCCTTATGCGGACATGCGCCGAACAGTAGGGTCGACTCGCAGCACCCCTGGTACCGAAACGTTGTGAGGCCCCTGTGAACCTCCCCTCCCCCGGAACCCGCGAGGACCGCGCGGCCGGCGTCCTGCTCGGCGCGGCGTGCGGCGACGCCCTGGGCGTTCCCTACGAGTTCGGTCCGCCGCTCGCCGAGGACCGGGTCCCGGAGATGGTCGGCGGCGGCCTGGGCCCCTACGCCCCCGGCGAGTACTCCGACGACACCCAGATGGCCGTGTGCATCGCCGAGGCCCTGCGTGAGCACAGCGACCCGCTGTCGGCGGAGGCGCTGCGGCACACCGCGGACGCCTTCCTGCGCTGGAGGAACGAGGGCGCCAGCGACATCGGCAACCAGACGGCGTGGGTGATGAGACGCGCCGGGCACGCCTACCGGCGTCCGGAGGTGGCCGAGGTGATGGAGCGGGCGGCGGCGGAGCGCTTCGCCGAGGGGGTGCCGAGCGCGGGCAACGGGTCGCTCATGCGCACGGGGGCGCTGGCCCTGGCCTACCCGGACGACCCGCGGGGCCTGGCCGCGGCGGCCGACCGCTACAGCCGCCTCACCCACGGCGACCCGCTGGCCTCCGAGGCCTGCGTGCTGTGGTGCGAGGGGATCCGGCACGCGGTCGCGCACGGCGACCTGGGGGGCGTGCGCGCGGGTCTGGAACTGCTGCCGTCCGAGCGACGCGGAGCGTGGGCGGTGTGGCTGGAAGAGGCGGAGGAGCGCCCGCCGCGGGCCTTCAGCCCCAACGGTTTCGTGGTCACCGCCCTCCAGGCGGCGTGGTCGGCCGTGGTCCGCGAGCCGGACGGGTTCACCCCCGCGCTGCGGGCCGCCGTGCGCGCGGGCGACGACACGGACACCGTGGCCGCGATCGCCGGGGCGCTGCTCGGCGCCCGATGGGGCGCGGGCGCGGTACCGGGGGAGTACCTGGAGGCGGTGCACGGGTGGCCCGGCTACCGGGCCGGGGACCTGGTCGAACTGGCGCTGCGGATCGCCGGACGCCGCTGAGGCGGCGGTTAGCCTGGCGGTGTCCCTCGTCGGAGGACACCCTCCGAGCGAACTTCACGACGACATCGAGGTGTGCCATGTCCGGTGGACTGAACTGGGTACGTGCGGACGAGCACCCGGAGCTGCTGGCCGACCCGGTCCTGGCCGCGGTGCGCGGCCGCGAGGACGCGCGGGTGGCGCCCATCGACCCGGGGCTCGCGGACACGGCGCAGTTCTGCGAACGGTACGGGATGCCCCTGGCCACCAGCGCGAACTGCGTGGTGGTCGCGGCCAGGCGCGGCGGCGAGGTGTCCTACGCGGCGTGCATGGTGCTGGCCACCCAGCGCGCCGACGTCAACGGGATCGTCCGCCGCCGCCTCGGCGCCCGCAAGATCTCGTTCGCGCCGATGGACGAGGCCACCGGGCTGACCGGGATGGAGTACGGCGGCATCACGCCGTTCGGCCTGCCGGAGGGGTGGCCGGTCCTGGTGGACGAGGCGGTCGCCGCCGAGGCCGAGGTCGTGGTGGGCAGCGGGGTGCGCCGCTCCAAGCTGCTGGTGCCCGGCAAGCTGCTCGCTGACCTGCCGGGCGCCGAGGTCCTGGCGCTGACCAGGTAGGGGAGCGGCCGCGCGGCAGGGCGGGGCGCCCGGCCGCTTGTCGACACGTCCACCTGCGGACTCGTCGCCATACGGGTACGAATGTCGACAAATCGATGTGTGGTTTCGGCGTGCTCAGCCCGGTTCGCGGCTGGTGCGGCCGCACCCGCGTCAGGCGGCGCCGAAGGCCCCGGCGGCGACGTCGTCCGCGCGGTCCGGGCCCGGGAGGCCCACGGCGTATCGGTACACGCCGCCGCGGTAGCGCCCGAGGAACCGGGTGGACTCGCTCTTCGCGGGTTCCTCCGCGTCCGCGTCCTCGCCGCTCGTCGACTTCCCTCTGCGCGGTCTCACCCCCTCCTGTCCGGCGGGGCCCGCACCGCTGCGTCGCACCGGGGTTTTCGCGCGCGGGCGCGCGGGCTCTCCCGTCGGCGATCCGGGGCCCGGGCCAGCCATCCGCGCGGACCTGTGGACAACGGGGAAAAGAGCAGGTGGGAAGCGGCGCTACTCCCCGGGGACTATTTACTGACCGATCGGTCTGTAATACTGTTCGCCAGAGAGCACAGCCCGAGGAGAGGACCGTCCGGTGCCCGAAACACTCCAGAGCTACGCGCGGGGAGCATGGTTCACCCCCGCGGACGAGGGCGCGCCCCTGGCGGACGCGAACACCGGGGAGACCGTCGCCCGGATCTCGTCCGCCGGCCCCGACGTCGCGGGGATGGTGGACCACGCGCGGACCGTCGGCGGCCCCGCGCTGCGCGCGCTCACCTTCCACCAGCGCGCGAACATCCTCAAGGAGGTCGCCAAGCACCTGACGGGGCACAAGGAGGAGTTCTACGCCCTCTCCCACCGGACCGGCGCGACCCCCCGGGACACCGCCGTGGACGTGGACGGCGGTTTCGGCACGCTCTTCAGCTTCTCCAGCAAGGGCCGCCGCGAGCTGCCCAACTCCACCGTCATCCTGGACGGGCCCCTGGAGCCGCTCGGCCGACAGGGCACGTTCGTGGGCCAGCACGTGTACACGTCCCGCCCGGGCGTGGCCGTGCAGATCAACGCCTTCAACTTCCCGGTGTGGGGCATGCTGGAGAAGCTCGCCCCCGCCTTCCTCGCGGGGATGCCCAGCATCGTCAAGCCCGCCGGGCAGACCGCCTACCTCACCGTCGCGGTCGTGCGGCGCATGGTCGAGTCGGGCCTGCTGCCCGAGGGCTCCCTCCAACTCCTCGTCGGCAGCCACCGGGGCCTGCTCGACGCCCTGGGCCCGCAGGACGTCGTGGGCTTCACGGGGTCCGCCGCCACCGGCGCCATCCTGCGCAACCACCCCAACGTGGTCAGCGGGGGCGTGCAGCTCAACGTCGAGGCCGACTCCCTCAACTGTTCGATCCTCGGCCCGGACGTGGCCGAGGAGGACCCCGAGTTCGACCTCTACGTCAAGCAGGTCGTCACGGAGATGACGGTCAAGGCCGGACAGAAGTGCACCGCCATCCGCCGCGTCATCGTGCCCGCGGCGATGGCGGAGGCCGTCACCGGGGCCCTGACCGAACGCCTGGCCGGGGTGGTGGTCGGCGCGGCCGACCACCCGGACACGCGGATGGGCGCCCTGGTCTCGCTCGACCAGCGCGAGGAGGTCCGCAAGGCGGTCAAGGCCCTGCGCGCCACCAGCGAGGTCGTCTACGGCGACCCGGAGAGCGTGGAGGTCACAGGGGCCGACGACGAGGCGGGCGCGTTCATGTCCCCGATCCTGCTGCGCGCCGAGCCCGGCGCGCGGGAGCCGCACGAGGTGGAGGCCTTCGGTCCCGTCAGCACCGTGATCGCCTACGACGGCGTCGCCGAGGCCGTGGAGCTCGCGGCCCGGGGCAGCGGCAGCCTGGTGGGATCGCTGGTCACCCGCGACCCCGACGTGGCGCGCGAGGTCGTCCTGGGACTGGCGCCCTGGCACGGGCGCGTCCTGGTGCTCAACCGCGACGACGCCAAGGAGTCCACCGGCCACGGCTCCCCGCTGCCCGTGCTGGTGCACGGCGGACCCGGCCGCGCCGGCGGCGGCGAGGAGATGGGCGGCGTGCGCGGCGTCAAGCACCATATGCAGCGCACCGCCGTGCAGGCCCCGCCGGACATGGTCACCGCGATCACCGGCCACTGGACCACCGGTTCCGAGCGGACCGTGGGGGACGTGCACCCGTTCCGCAAGGACCTGTCGCAACTGCGGATCGGCGACACGATCCGGTCGGCGGAGCGCACCGTCACCCGGGCGGACATCGACCACTTCGCCGAGTTCACCGGCGACACGTTCTACGCGCACACCGACGAGGAGGCCGCCGCCGCCAACCCGCTGTTCGGCGGGATCGTGGCGCACGGCTACCTGGTGGTGTCGCTGGCGGCGGGCCTGTTCGTGGACCCGGCACCGGGCCCGGTGCTCGCCAACTTCGGTGTGGACAACCTGCGCTTCCTCACCCCCGTGAAGGAGGACGCCACGATCCGGGTGACGCTGACCGCCAAGCAGATCACCCCGCGCACGAACGCCGACTACGGCGAGGTGCGCTGGGACGCACTGGTCACCGACCAGGACGGCGAGGCCGTGGCCACCTACGACGTGCTCACGCTGGTCGCCAAGGGCGAGGAGGGGTAGGCGCGTCGGTGCCCCCGTTCGCGGACGCGTCCGCGAACGGGGGCACCGGTGAGCGGGCGGGTCGTCAAACGGACATGTCGCCGAACGGATACGTCGTCGGGCGGCGCAGAGGCGAGCGGGCACAGCGGCGAACGGGCATGTCGGCCCGCCGACGGACGGCGCCCCCGGCGGTGGCGCGGCCGGGGGCGCCGCTCACTCCCCTGCGGACGGTTCCCCGTCCAGCAGCGCCGACGGGCCGGGCGGCCCGAGCCGCGCCCCCTCGCGCGCCGTCCAGTAGCGGCGCAGCACCTCCAGCACCACCGAGACCCGCAGGCCCGTGATGCCCGAGAGGCGCCCCAGGTCCGCGGAGAGGAAGTCGGCGAGCCCGGCCTCGTCGCGGAACACCGCGTGGTGGATGACGGACGAGGTACCGGCCACGACCGAGACGTAGCGCGCGGAGGGGTGCGCCCCCAGCGCGTCGGCGACGCCGCCGATCTCGCGCGGGCTGACCTCAAGGGCCAGCACCGCCTCCACGTCCATGCCCAGCAGGGCGGGTTCCACCTCCACCCGGGGGCGCACCATGCGGCGCTCCAGCACGGACTGGACGAGGCGGTAGGCCGTGGACTGGCTGACCCCGAGCGCGCGGGCGACCTCTCCCGAACCGGCGCGCGCGTCGCGGTGCAGCATCCGCACCACGAGCACCTCCTGCGCGCCGAGCGGGCCGCGGGGCTCCTCCGCCGCCCCGTTCTCCCCCGAGTCGGTGTAGGGGTCCAGCGCCCGGGACCGCGCGGGGTCGAGCCGGTCCAGCCGCCAGGAGTCGGCCCGGCTCACCGCGCGCAGGACCAGGTCGGACCGTGTGGCCGCCACGCCCTCCACCGAGGGGATCCCGTCGGCGAGCAGGTCCGCCGCCCGATCGCGGCGGAAGGGGTGGACGACGCAGTAGACGTCGGACCCGCCGCTGGTCACGGCCGTGAACTGCGTCTCGGGCCGCTCCGCCAGGCGGCGGGCCACCCGCCGCGAGTGGCCGGGGGCGGTGGTGATCCACACGTGGTGCGGGTGGGCGTCGGAGAACAGCGGCCAGTCCACCTGGCCGACCACGCGCACGGACCGCTCGGACTGGAGGCGCTGGAGCCGCCGCCCCACGGTGCTCGCCGGACTCCCCACCGCCTCGGCCAGGGCGCTGGCCGGCGCCCGGGGCGCCAACTGGAGGGCGGCGACCAGGTCCATGTCGAGTTCGTCCAGCACCGCTTCCGCCTTCGTCAAGACCGCTGTCACCAAATGTGCCGCATGAAATGAATGATTCCACCACTTTATCGCTGGTGGTTGACATATCCATCCACCACACATGCAATGTACTGGTCAACGCAGCGAGGGAGGGGCGCAAGCCCGCCCGGACGTCAGGGGAGCACGGGTGACAACGACCGATTCCACACGCCCCAGGCTGGCGATGCGGCTGATCCTGGGCTCCCTCCAGGTGGTCGAGCGGGTGGGCAACAAGCTGCCCCACCCGTTCTGGCTGTTCACGATCATGGCCGGGACGGTCATCGCGCTCAGCGCCCTGCTCAACGCGCTGGGCGTCTCCGCGGTCTCACCGGTGGACGGCGAGCGCATCGCGGTCCGCAGCCTGCTCTCGCCCGAGGGCGTGCAGACCGTCGTCGGCGACGCGATCGACAACTTCGCGACCTTCCCGCCTCTGGCGATCATCATCGTCGTCATGCTCGGGGTCTCGGTCGCCGAACGCAGCGGCCTGCTCAACGCGATGCTGCGCGGCAGCGTCACCAGGGTCCCGGCCCGGTGGCTGACCTTCGCCGTGGCGCTGACCGGCATCACCGGCAGCGTCGCCTCCGACGCCGCCTACGTCGTGCTCATCCCGCTGGGCGCCCTGCTCTTCAAGGCCGCGGGCCGCAGCCCCGTCCTCGGCCTGGTCGTGGCCTTCGCCTCCGTCTCCGCCGGGTACAACGCGTCCCTGCTGATCACGCCCACCGACGCGCTCCTGGCCGCCCTGAGCACCGAGGCCGCCTCGATCATCGCCCCCGGATACACGGTCACGGCGCTGGACAACTACTTCTTCAGCGTCGTCTCCGCCGTCGTGCTCGCCGCCCTGATCACCCTCGTCACCGAGTTCCTGCTGAGCAGGCGCTCCGAGGGCCTGGCCGAGGACGGCGACGGCGAGGGGGACCGGGAGGCGCAGGAGCTGGGCTCGATGACCCTCACCGACGCCGAGCGCCGGGGGCTGCGCAACGCCGGGCTGACCGTGCTGGCGGCCGCGGCGGTCCTGGCGGCGGCGCTCGCGCCCCCGGCCTCGCCCCTGCGCGGGGAGGACGGAACGGTCCTCGGCTCGCCGATCATCACCGGGGTCGCCTACGTGCTGGGCGTCCTGTTCCTGCTCGCCGGAGTCGTGTACGGGCGCGCCACGGCCACCGTGGCCTCGGCGCGGGACGTCCCCGAGGCGATGACCGGGGGAGTGCGGGACCTGGCGCCGGTGGTCGTGCTGTTCTTCGCGGCCTCGCAGTTCCTCGCCTACTTCCGCTGGACCGGGATCGGCGAGGTCGTGGCCATCCGCGGCGCCGCGCTGCTGGACTCGGCGGGGGTGCACCCCCTGGTGCTCTTCCTCGGCATGATCGTGTTCTCCACGGTGCTGAACCTGCTCATCACCAGCGGTTCGGCGCAGTGGGCCCTCATCGCGCCGGTCTTCGTGCCCATGTTCATGCTCCTGGACGTGCCGCCCGAGACGACCCAGGCCATCTACCGCATCGCCGACTCCAGCACCAACGTCATCAGCCCGATGAGCCCGTACTTCGTCATGGCGTTGGGCTTCCTCCAGCGCTACCGCCGGGACGCGGGCATCGGCACGCTGATCTCCCTGACGCTGCCGCTGTGCCTCACCGTCCTGGTCGGCTGGACCCTGCTGTTCCTGGGCTGGTGGACGCTCGGCATCCCCCTGGGGCCGGGTGTCCCGGTGCGCTGACCGCATCCCTCCCGCCCGGGCGGGTCCCCCTGCCCACCGCAACGAAGAGAGTGACAGATGAGCCAGACGGTGACCGCGAGACTGGCGGACACGGCCGAGCGCGTCCTACCCGGCATGATCGACGACCTGCGCACCCTCGTGGAGCTGGAGACCCCCAGCGGCGACAGGGACCTGCTGTCCGCCGGGCTGGACGGCATCGAGGGGTGGCTGGCCCGGCGGTTGGGCGCGCCCGAGACCCGGGTCCGCCACGACGGCGGCTCCTTCGGCGACGTGCTGGAGGTGTCCTACCCCGGCACCGGGGCGGGGACCGTGCTCTTCGTCAGCCACTACGACACCGTCTGGCCCGCCGGGACCCTGGCCGAGTGGCCGGTGACGGTCGAGGGCGACCGGTTCAGCGGCCCCGGCTGCTTCGATATGAAGGCCGGGATCGTGCAGAGCGCCTGGGCTCTGCGGCTCCTGCGCGAACTGGACCTGCCCCGGCCCGCCGTGAGGATGCTGCTCACCGGGGACGAGGAGATCGGCAGCCCCGCGTCGCGCCCGCACATCGAGCGGGCCAGCGAGGGCGTGGACCTGACCCTGGTCCTCGAACCCAGCCGGGAGGGCATGCCCAAGACCCGGCGCAAGGGCATGGGGATCTTCGACGTGGACGTGCGCGGCGTGGAGTCCCACGCGGGCCTGGACCCCGCGGCCGGGGCGAGCGCCGTGCACGCCCTGGCCCAGGTCGTGCCCGCGCTCACCGCCCTGTCCGCGCCGGAGGCGGGCACCACGGTGAACGTGGGCCTGGTCTCCGGGGGGACCGGGTACAACGTCGTCGCCGGACACGTCCGCTGCGGGGTGGACGTGCGGGTGCAGGACCCCGCCGAGATGGCCCGCGTGGACGCCGGGCTGGCCGCGCTCGCCGCCGCCGACCCGCGCGTGGCGGTCGAGGTCACGGGCGGGTGGAACCGTCCTCCGATGAACCCCAACCCGCCCTCGGAGAAGGCGTTCTGTCTGCTGCGCGAGGTGGCGGGGGAACTGGGCGCCTCCATGGAGGAGGTGTCGGTGGGCGGGGCCAGCGACGCCAACTTCGTCTCCGCGCTGGGCCGCCCGGTGCTCGACGGGCTGGGCGCGGTGGGCGCCGGGCCGCACTCGCGCGACGAGCACGTCCTGGTCGGCGGAACACCGCCCCAGGTCGCCCTGGTGGCGGGCCTGATGGCGCGGATCGCGGGCAGGTAGGGAGACAGAGCCCGGCCCCGCCCGGGACGACACGTGGACTGGTCGCCATGGCGACGAGTCGACACGCGGCGGTCTGAAGAGCGCGGGACCGACCGCTCCGGCGGCGGCCGGACCGGCACGCGCGGGGGCGCCCCGGGACCCGGCGTCCCGGGGCGCCCGCCCCGTCCCGGCCTACAGGCGGGCGACGGCCGCGGCCGGGTTCTCCATGGCGTCGGCGACAACGCGCATGAAGCCCGCGGCGGCCCCGCCGTCGCACACGCGGTGGTCGAAGGCGAACGAAAGCTGCGTGATCTTGCGGACGGTCAGCTCGCCGTCCACCACCCACGGGCGGTCCATGATCCGGCCCAGGCCCAGGATCGCCACCTGCGGGTGGTTGATGATGGCGGCGCTGCCGTCCACACGAAGCGACCCGTAGTTGTTGAGGGTGAAGGTGCCGCCGGTCATCTCGGCCGAGGAGGCCCTGCCCTCCCGGGCGGCGGCGGTGAGCCGCCGGATCTCGCCGTCCAGCTCCATCGTGGTGAGCCGGTGCGCGCCCAGCACGGCCGGGGCGACCAGGCCCCGGTCGGTCTGCACCGCCAGGCCCAGGTTGACCCCGTCGTACTGGACCAGCTCACCGCGTTCGGCGTCCACCCTGCCGTTGAGCTCGGGGTGGGCCCGCAGGCCCGCGACCACGAACCGCGCCACGTAGGACATCAGGCCGGGTCCGGACGGGTCGGACTGCCGGAGGCGGACCAGCTCGGTCGCGTCCACGTCCACCCAGACGGTCGCCTCGGGGATCTCGCTGCGGCTGCGGGACAGCGACGCCGCCACGCTGCGGCGGAACCCGCTCATGGCCGCGCGCCGGGACTCGGCCAGTCCCGTGCGGGCGTCCACGGAGCCCGCAGCGGCGGGCTCCGGCCCGGCGGCGGGAGCGGCGGCCGGGGCCCGCCCGGCATCGATCGCCTCGCGCACGTCGCGACGGGTGATGAGTCCGCCCGGGCCGCTGCCGGAGACCTCGGAGATCCGCAGCCCCGCCTCACGGGCCATCTGCCTCACCAGGGGCGAGGTGACCAGCGGCGCACGCGCGGCCTCGGGAGCGGCCGGTGCGGCGGCGGCCGGTGCGGCGGGCTGCGCCGGGCGCGCGGGCGGGCGCTCGCGCGGACGC
>NZ_LEKI01000083.1:0-24197 GCF_001029525.1 Nocardiopsis sp. RV163
TGGCCCATGATCTGGCTGTGGTGCGTCAGGTCAGTGACCGGGTCGCGGTGATGCGCGCGGGTGAGGTGGTGGAGATGGGCGACAGCGACGCGGTGTACGAGAATCCGGCCAGCGACTACACCCGCCAGTTGCTGACGGCCGCTCCGGTCCTGGACCCCGACGAGGCCCGCCGTCTGCGCGCCGGGCGCGTGGAGAGGCGCGCCGAGGGCAAGGCCGTCGCCTGACGCTCCCCACGGGCTCGACGGTCCTGACGGTCCTGACGGATCGGTAGCCGACCGGCAGCACGACCCAGCGCCGGTGCCGCCGCGGAACCCCGCGGCGGCACCGGCGTTTCGCGTGTCCGGGACGGGGGCGCCGATGACAGTGCCGGGCCGCGCGCCGAGCCGGGTGCCGGACCCGTCGCGGCGGGCGCGCCCGTGCGCGGCGGCGGGACCGCCAGTACGGCCGTCCGGTTCGCAGCGGTTCCGGCGGCTGAACGCCGCCGGACAGGGGCCATCCACCGGGGAGGGATGGCCCGGCCGGATCGGGAATGAAAACGGTTATCATTGACTTGTAACGCGTGGGAATCCTGAGGAGGCATCCATGGCACGCAACGAGATCCGGCCGATCATCAAGCTCAAGTCCACCGCGGGGACGGGCTTCACCTACGTCACCCGCAAGAACCGGCGCAACACGCCCGACCGGCTCACCCTGAAGAAGTACGACCCGCGCGTGCGCCGCCACGTCGAGTTCCGCGAGGAGCGCTGAGCCGATCCGCGCCCCGGCCGCCCTTTCCCGCGAGGCCGAGGCCCCGGCGAACACGCGCCCCGACCGGCGGCTGTGCCGCCGACCCCGACAAGCGCCGTCCCGTCGCGCGCAGCCGAGCAGGCGGACCGCCGCGCCCAACGACCACCCCAAGGGGGCACACATGAAGCAGGGAATCCACCCCGACTACCACCCGGTCGTCTTCCGCGACCGCGCGGCCGACTTCTCCTTCCTCACCAGGTCCACCGCCACCAGCGACAAGACCATCGAGTGGAGCGACGGCCGCACCTACCCGCTGATCGACGTCGAGATCTCCAGCGCCAGCCACCCCTTCTACACGGGCAACGCCCGCGTGGTGGACACGGCGGGCCGCGTGGAGCGCTTCCAGCGCCGCTACCAGCGCAGGGGCTGACCGACAAGAGCGCGAGGCGGGGCCCGTCGCCCCGCCCCCGACCACCCGAGAAGAAGGCAGAGGTCCCATGGCCGTACCCAAGCGCAGGATGTCGCGGTCCAACACCCGCACGCGCCGTTCCCAGTGGAAGGCGGCCACCCCCGACCTGGCGCGCGTCCACATCCGCGGCCGCGAGTACCTCGTGCCGCGCAACCTCGTCCGCGCCTACGAGCGCGGACTGCTCGCGCCGCCCGAGTAGCCGGACCCGGCACGGCCCGCCGGCCCCCGGTCCGTCCGCGACACCGGACCCGGGCGCCGCTGACGCCGCCGCGCGTCCGCCCGCACCGCCGTGCGCCGGGCCCCTCCCGCCCGGCGCGCGGCGGCGCGAGCACCGCCACCGGTCTCCTCTGCCGCGCAGCCGGGCGGGCCGGCAGAGCGCCGTAGGGTGGTGGGCATGCCGGCCCGAACGACTCCCACCGCGCCCGGCGGCGAAGCCCGGGGGCTTCGCGCCGACGCGCTGCACAACCGCCACCGCATCGTCGAGGCCGCCCGCGCGGCCTTCTCCGAACGCGGGATCGACGTGCCGATGTCTGCCATAGCCCGCCGCGCCGGAGTGGGGGTCGCCACCCTCTACCGCCGCTTCCCCACCCGCGAGTCCCTGGTCACCGAGGTGTTCGCCGACCAGTTGGCGGTCTGTTCCTCCCTGGTGGACGACGGCCTCGCCGACCCGGACCCCTGGCGGGGCTTCTGCTCGGTGGTCGAGCGGGTGTGCGCGATGCAGGCCGCCGACCGCGGCTTCACCGGCGCGTTCCTCACCGCCTTCCCCGGCGCGGTCCCCTTCGAGGAGAAGCGCGACCGCGCCGAACGCGGCATCACCGAACTCGTCCGAAGGGCCAAGGCGGCCGGGCGGCTGCGCCCCGACTTCGCGGTCGCCGACCTCACGCTGCTGTTCCTGGCCAACTGCGGGGCCGCCTCCGGCCCGCCCGAGGCGGCCGACGCCTCCTCGCGCCGCCTGGTGGCCTACCTCCTGCAGTCCTTCGAGAACACGGAACCGCGCCGCCCCCTGCCCGCCGCCCCAGAGGTCGGGCTGGGCCAGATCCCCGACCTCTTCACCGGCTGAGTACGGACGGTCCCGCGAAACGCACCGCCCCTGGTCCCCGGCCCCCTCGGATTCGGGCAGTCTTAAGGGTGTGACGACGCGAACCGACGAGATCCCCCCGCCGGACCCACGGACGACGCGAGCCCCGCGCAGGCCCGTCGACCTCCTCACGGGAGCGCTCGGCCTGATCGCTGTGGCGGCGATCATGATCGCCGCCCGCGTGGCCACCGACGGTGTGGAGGGGGCCGACCCCGACCGGCTCCGCGCGCTGCTGCCCTCCGGCCTGCTCCTGCTCGTCGCCGCGGGAGCCAACCTCCTGCTGATCGTCCTCGTCAGCTACGTCGTCCTGCGCACGCTGTTCACCGGGCGGCGGCGCTCCCTGGTCCGGCCGCTCGCCGCCGGAATCGCCGCCTACACGCTCGCCTCGCTGATCAACGCCACCCTCTTCGCGCTGATCGGCCCGGAGCGGTTCCCCGACGCGCTCGCCCCCGACGACGTGTTCACCAGCGCGACCCTCGGCTACGTGGCCGCCGTCCTTGCCTTCATCCGCACCATGCCCACCGGTCTGCCCCGGGTCCGCTCGGTCCTGTGGGCGGGCAACGCCACGGTCGCGGTCTGCGCACTGCTGGCCGGGGTCACCAGCTTCCTCGCCCTCGTCCTGACCGTCCTGGTAGGCCTCACCTGCGCCGCCCTGGTCCGGTACTCGCTGGGGGAGAGGCCGCCGCCGCAGACCGACAACGGCTTGGACGCCGAGCTGCGCCGGTTCGGGCTGACCGCCACAGGTGTCTCCCGCGCCGAGGACGACGAGGAGGGCAACCCGCGCCACCTGGCCGAACTCGACGACGGCCGACGTGTGGAACTGGTCGTGCTCAGCTCCGAGAACACCGCCGGGTTCTGGCGGCGCCTGCGCGACCTGCTGTTCCTGCGCGGCCCCGTGGCCCCCCGGATGCTCTACGGCGTGCGCCGCCGCGCCGAGCACGCCGCGCTGATGAGCTTCTCCGCCCGGCAGGCCGGGGCCGCCGTCCCCCGGGTCCTGGCCGTCGGCGAACTCGGGCCCGGCACCGTCCTGCTGGTCCGCGAGCTGCCCGCCTTCCGCGCGCTGGACGCGCTCGGCGACGAGGAGCTCACCGACGGGCTGACCGACCTGTGCTGGCGCGAACTGGGGCTGCTGCACCGGCACCGGCTCGTCCACGGCAACGTCAACGGTTCCACCGTCGGTGTCCTGGACCGAGCCTGCGACCCTGCCAGCGCCTCCGTCCCCGAGGACACATCAGAACCGGCAGACGCCACCACCTCGGCAGGCGCCTCCGAAACCGCGGCCCCGCCGGTCCCGGCGGACCCCCGTGAGTCGGCGGTCCTGTTCACCGGCCTGGACCGCGGCGGCGTGGCCGCCCCCCAGCTCCAGGTCTGCCTGGACCAGGCCGCCATGCTCACCCTGCTGGCCATGCGGGTGGGGACCGGGCGCGCCGTGGACTCGGCGGTGCGCGCGCTGGGCGTGACCGCCACGGCCGCGGTCCTGCCCTTCCTGCAACCCGCGGGCCTGCCCTACGCGCTGCGCAGGGGGCTGCGCGGGGACCGCGGTCTCCTGGCCAGGCTGCGCGAGCGCGTGGTGCGCGTCGCCCCGGAGGCTCCCTCAGAACCCGCCCGCCTGGAGCGCATGCGTCCGCGCACCGTGGTCAGCGTCACCGTCGCCACCGCCGTCGGCCTGGTGCTGCTGTACCAGCTCACCGGCGTGGACTTCACCGCCATCGGCCGGGCCGACCCGGGGTGGACGCTGGCCGCGCTCGCCGCGTCGGTGGTGTGCACGCTCTCCGCCGCGATGATCCTCATCGGCTTCGTGCCCGTGCCACTGCCGTGGTGGCGCACCGTCATGGTCCAGTACGCGGGGTCGTTCGTGCGCATCGCCGCCCCCGCCGGGCTGGGGTCGCTCGCGATCAACACCCGGTTCGTCACCAGGGAGGGCGTCTCGACCTCCCTTGCCCTGTCCGCGGTGGGCCTGACCCAACTGGTCGGGTTCCTGGTGCACGTGCCGCTGCTGCTGGTGTGCGCCTACCTCACCGGCACCTCGTACTGGACCGGGTTCACGCCCTCCCCGACCGTTGTCGTGATCAGCGTCGCCGGAACGGCCGTGGTGGGGGTGGTCCTGCTGCTGCCCCGGCTGCGGCACGCCCTCGGCGCCCGGATCCGGCCCTACCTGCGCGGGGTGCTGCCGCGGCTGCTGGACATGCTCCAGAGCCCCTCCAGCCTGCTGCTCGGCTTCGGCGGAACGCTGCTGATCACCGCGGCGTTCGTGCTGTGCCTGCGGTTCTCGGTCCTGGCCTTCGCCGACCCGGGTGCCCAGGTGAGCCTGGTGGCGGTCGCGGTGGTGTTCCTGGCGGGCAACGCCATCGGCTCGGCCGCGCCCACGCCCGGCGGCCTGGGCGCGGTGGAGGCGGCCCTGATCGGCGGCCTGACCACCGTGGCGGGCGTCCCCGCCGCCGTCGCGCTGCCCGCGGTGCTGCTGTTCCGGCTGCTGACCTTCTGGCTGCCGGTCCTGCCGGGCTGGGGGGCCTTCTCCTACCTCCAGCGCCGCGAGGCCATCTGAGCGGGGACCGCGCGTCAGCAGACGCCGGAGCGTGCGGGCACGAGCCTGCAGATCCCCCGGGCGGTGTTCCACAGCGGCTGGTGCCCCGGTGCGAGCAGGACGCCGTAGGGCAGCCCGACCGCCAGCAGCGCAGGGAACGGCGACGCGGGCCCGCGGCCCCGGCGGCGGACGCGGTGGAGCCGGGGCCCGACGGGAGCCTGCCCCCGCCTCAAAAGGCTGGGCGCGGTGCCCGACCGCCACGATGTCCACGACCCCGCCGAGGCTGCCCGGGCCCGGACCCCGCGCCGCGTACCGGCGCTCACCCGCCTGTGGTGATCTCCTCCGGACATCACAGGCCGTGACGGCCCTCGCCCGCGACCAGCTCGCCCACACGCGCCTCGGACCCGGCCGAGAAGGCGTCACGGCGGGCGGCGACCGCCCGGCGGGTGTCCTCGTCGACCAGGTCGGCGTTGATCTGGGCCCCGGCGGCGGCGCCCGAGGCCGCCGACGCGCCGACCTGGGCGGTCAGGTCGGTGACGTTGCCCGCGGCCCACACCCCGGGCACCTCGGTGCGGCCCTTCTCGTCGGTGGGGACGTACTCGCCGACCCCCATGGGATGCTCCCGCGCCCGCAGGCCGAGCGTCTCCAGGAAGGAGGCGCGCGCCACCATCCGCGTTCCGACGGCCACTACCTCCCGGTCGACCACCGCGCCGTCCGCGAGCCGCAGCCCCGTGATCCGGCCGTCGGCGGTCTCCAGGGAGGCCACCGGGCCCTCCACCACGCCGATGCCGCGGGCGGCCAGCTTCTCGGCGTCCTCCTCGCCCGGTGGGGGCGTGGTGTGGGTGAAGAGCGTGACGTCCTCGCTCCACTGGCGGAACAGCAGCGCCTGGTGCACCGCCATCGGTCCGCTGGCCAGCACGCCGATGGCCCGGTCGCGCACCTCCCAGCCGTGGCAGTACGGGCAGTGCACCACGCCCGCGCCCCACTGCTCGCGCAAGCCCGCCACGTCCGGTAGTTCGTCCACGAGTCCGGTGGTCACCAGGACCCGGCGCGCGCGCACGCCGCGCCCGTCGGCCAGCTCCACCCGGAACCCGCCGCCGTCACGGGTCACGGCCGTGACCTCCCCTGTGTTCACGTGGCCGCCGTAGCCGCGCACCTCCGCCCGGCCCCGCTCCAGCAGTTCGGCCGGGGACACGCCCTCCCGGGCCAGCAGCCCGTGCACGCCCGACGCGGGCGCGTTGCGCGGGGCGCCCGAGTCGAGCACCGCCACCGAGCGCCGCGCCCGGGCCAGCATGAGGGCGCCGTTCAGTCCGGCGGCACCACCGCCGACCACCACCGCGTCGTAGCCGTTCTCCAACTGATCGTTCACCGCGATCACCTCCATGGCCCCACGATGCGGCCCTCTCGCCGGTTCGCGCAATCTTTGTTGCCGTTATGGCAAAATGGCGGCATGGAACACGACCTCGACCAGGCGCTCGACGCGGTCGGACCCAGGCTGCGCGCGCTGCGCAAGCAGAAGGAGACCACGCTCTCCGACCTGTCGGCGGCGACGGGTATCTCGGTGAGCACCCTGTCCCGGCTGGAGTCCGGTTCCCGACGCCCCACCCTCGAACTGCTGTTCCCGCTGGCCAGGGCGTACGGGGTCACCCTCGACGAACTCGTGGACGCGCCGCCCACCGGCGACCCGCGCATCCACCTGCGGCCGGTCACCCGCCACGGCATGACCATGCTGCCCCTGACCCGCCGTCCCGGCGGCATCCAGGCCTACAAGCTGGTGATCCCGGGCAACGACCGTCCCGGCGAACCCGATCCGCAGACCCACGAGGGCTACGAGTGGCTCTACGTCCTCAACGGGCGGCTGCGGGTCGTGCTCGGCGAGCACGACCTGGTGCTCGCGCCGGGGGAGGCGGCCGAATTCGACACCCGCGTGCCGCACTGGTTCGGCTCGGCCGACTCCGGCGCGGTCGAGTTCCTCAGCCTGTTCGGCCGACAGGGCGAGCGGGCGCACCTGCGCGCCCGCCCCAGGGCGGAGGGCGCGCCCGGCGACGCCGACTCGTGATCGCAAGTGCGCGCCGACCCGTCCACCGGGGACGGTCCGGCCCACGCAGGCGCGGTGGATCGCGGAGAGCGCCCCGGAGCACGGGGGCTCAGGTGGCGCGCAGGGCCTCCTCAGCGGCGGGGCGGCCGGGGGCGCACACGCTCCGGCACGCGGCGGCGACCTCCTCCACTCCGATCGCGCCCAGACCCGGGTCCAGTTCGGCTGTGGGCGGGGCGCCCGCGCGGCCCGCCCACAAGCACGCGTGGACGTCCCGGCCCCCGCCCGGACCCACACGGCCGGGCGGGGGCCGGGCCTCCCGACGGTTCCACCGGTGCCTCAGTGGTTGGGGTCGGCGGCGCTGACGTCGGCCAGCGCCGAGTCCTCGTCCACGGCCCGCGCCAGGTCGCCCATGGACACCACGCCCACGACGCGGTCGCCGTCCACGACGGGGAGGCGGCGCACGGCGTTGGTGCGCATGACGTTTACCGCGTCGGCGATCCCGCTCTGCGGCGGCACGGTGGCCACCTCCGCGCTGCACACGTCGCCGACGCTGCGCTCGCCCGGGTCTTCGCCCTCGGCCAGGCAGCGCACCACGATGTCGCGGTCGGTCAGGATGCCCGTGATCTGCTTGTCCCGGGTCACGACGACGTCGCCCACGTCGGCGTCGCGCATGATCTCCGCGGCCTCGCGCAGGGACGCCTCCGGTGAGACCGTGCGGACCGGGCTGCTCATCACCTGATCGATGGTTCGCACCACCATGGTCCTGCTCCTTCCGTGCCGGTCGTGCCTCTCAGTTCTCACCGGTCCCATAGCCCGCATCGGTGGGGGCAAACATGACGGCTTCCCGGGCGTTGCGGGGCGGACCGCGGGCGCGCGGACGGCGTACCCGGGGCAGTCCCCGCGCGCGTCGCCACGCGGGCTGAGGGCTCCGGACCGTGGGAAGACCGGGCCGTGAGCCGTCCGGGGCGCTGGTAGGGGGCGCCCCGGGGTCCGGAACGGCTCCGGGTCACGGGCGAACGCCTGCCCGCGATCCCGGGTGGGGCGCCCTCACGGGACGCTGCCGTCCTCCAGTGCGTCGTGGAGATGGCCGGTATCCGGAGACAAAAGCTGGAATTCCAGGTAAGCGACGGATGGCCATTGGATGAATACTCAGTGTAGTGACGCGGGTATGTAAACGAATGCGTCACCTGTCCGTTCGATCCCTGGGTCTGCCCCTCCCAGGGCGAGGAGTCCCCCCGTGCGAGCGCAACGGAACCCTGCCCCCGTTCCCCCGCTTCCTCCGAACGCCCGACCGGCGCCGCGAGGGCGGCGCGTATGACCCACCTACCCCTCCGCGCGTCGGGCCGGGCGCCCTCCGGCACGGACGCGCGCAGGGCGTTGGCCGCCCTGTGCGTCACCGTCACCGCCAGCCAGGGAGTGCTCTTCTACGCCTTCCCCGTGCTGGCACCCGCCATCGCCGAGGACACCGGCTGGTCGCTGCCCGCCGTCATCGCCCTGTTCTCCGGCTCCCAGGTCGTGGCCGGACTGGGCGGGCCCCTGGTGGCCCGCTGGCTGCGCGTGCGCGGCCCCCGCCCGGTGATGACCGCGGCGGCCCTGCTGGGCGCGGTCGCCGTCGCCGGACTCGCGCTGGCCCCCAACCTGTGGTTCTTCGGCGCGGCCTGGCAGGCCGCCGGAGTCGCCGTGGCCGGGCTCTCCTACCCGCCCGCCTTCGCCGCCCTGACCCGCTGGTACGGGCCGGGCAGGGTCGGCGCGCTCACCGCGCTCACCCTGGTCGGCGGGCTGGCCAGCACCGTCTTCGCCCCGCTGACCGCCGCTCTGGAGGCCCAGGTCGGCTGGCGCGGCGCCTACCTCGCCCTCGCCCTGGTCCTGGCCCTGGTGGTACTGCCGCTGCACGCCCTGGCCCTGACCCCGCCCTGGGCTCCCGGCCGCACCGCCGACCGGGCCGGGGACCGCGGGGCGGTGCGCGCAGTGGTCCGCAGCGGCGCGTTCTGGGCGCTGGCCACCGCGCTCGCCCTGGGCACCCTCACCGTGTACGCGGTCGTGGTCGGCATCGTCCCGCTCATGGAGGGGCGCGGGTTCGGCACCGCCGAGGCCGCCTGGACGCTCAGCGTCGTGGGCGTGGGCCAGGTGCTGGGCCGCCTCGTCTACGCGCCGCTGGCGCGGCGCAGCGGGGCGGTTCACCGGATCGCCGCGGCGCTCCTGGCCTGCGCCGGGGCGACCGGACTGATCGCCCTGGTCAGCGGGCCGCTGACCCTGGTCATGGCCGCGGCGGCGCTGGTCGGCGCCGCGCGGGGCGTGCTCACCCTTCTCCAGGCCACGGCCGTGGCGGACCGCTGGGGGGAGGAGCACTACACCACGCTCAACGGCATCATGCACACCCCGCTCATGCTCACCATGGCGCTGGCGCCGGGGGCGTGCGCGCTGCTGGCCGGGCCCCTGGGCGGCTACCCGGCGGTGTTCCTGCTGCTGGCGGCCCTGTCGGTGTTCGGCGCGCTGGTCGCGCTGGCCAGCGGACCGGCCCGCCGTTAGGCAGTGTCCTCATCGTGTTCGGGCGCCCGGAGCACGGGAACCCTCGGCGCCTCCGGTGAGACGGCTCGTCCCTCGCGGCCTCGCCTCCGCTAACCCCAGAACCCCGTAGGCGCCCGAACCGGGCCTACGGGCCGAGACCGGTTCGAAGAAGGGACCCGAGTGCCTGGGTCGGCCGGGTCCTGCGGGGCGCGCCCGCCGGTCAGCCCCCGGGCGCCGACGCGGCCCGCAGCAGCCGCAGTTGCCCGAGTTCGGCCACGTTCTTCATCAGCTCGCCGTTGATCCAGGCCGCCGTGTGCTCGACCGCCAGTCCCGAGTCCGGCGGCCAGGGGAACGCGGCGGGGGAGTCCAGGTCCGGGCCGGTGAGCCCCTCCAGCACCTCCAGCCACTGCGTCCGCAACCCGCGCAGCCAGTCGGCCGCCTCCTCCGGGCCCGGCCAGCGGACCTCCTCGCGCTCGCGCGGAACGCGCCCCCGCAGGTGGTCCAGGGCGGTGGACCACCACCAGCCGATGTGCCAGGTGACCCAGGCCGCGGTGGGGACGGGCACGGGATCTGGTTCGGCGTCCGCCCAGTCGGGTACCCATCGGCCCTCACCGTCCCGGCGCACCGTCCAGCACAGGGGGCCGGGCTCCCAGAGCAGGTCACCGGGCTCCAGGCGCTCCAGGTGGTACTCGAACAGGGACCAGGTGAAGTCGAACTGCCAGCGCAGCAGCGCGCGACGGGGGTCGGACATGGGGCCAGCCTGGCACAGGACCACGCCCGCGCCGAAGCGGTTTTCCCGCGCGGGGCGTGCGCGGGCCGGCCCCAGGGGCCCCGCCCCTCAGAGGACGTCGGGCGAGACGTCCAGCACTGTCCGGTCGCGCGAGGCCACCAGGTCGAACTGCGGCCCGGTACGCGGCAGCTCGTGCCGGAAGAAGTACGCCGCCGCGGCGCGCTTGCCCTCGTAGAACCCGCCCTCGCGCCCATGCGCGGCCACCAGTTGCTCCAGCCACATCCAGGCGACCACCACGTGCCCCACCGCCTCCAGGTAGGGGGTGGCGTTGGCCAGCGCCACCGCCGGGTCGCCCTCGGCCCAGGCCGCGGCGGCCGTCTCCGCGGTCCGGTCCAGGGCCTTCGACAGCAGGCCCGCGTACTCGGCCTCGCGTCCGCCCAGCTCCCGGGCCCGGTCCGCCGTGGCGCGCGCGGTCTCCACCAGCAGCGACAGACGGGAGCCGCCGTCGAGCACGGCCTTGCGGCCCAGCAGGTCCAGGGCCTGGACGCCGTGGGTCCCCTCGTGGATCGGGTTGAGCCGGTTGTCCCGGTAGTGCTGCTCCACGTCGTACTCGCGCGTGTACCCGTACCCGCCGTGCACCTGGATGGCCAGGCTGTTGGCCTCCACACACCACTGGGAGGGCCAGCTCTTGGCGATCGGGGTGAGCACGTCCAGCAGCAGGTGGGCCCGTTCGCGCGCCTTCCCGTCCCCGGCACTGGCGGTCTCGTCCACCAGCCGGGCGCAGTACAGCACCAGGGCGAGCGCGCCCTCGACGTAGCTCTTCTGGGCGAGCAGCATCCGGCGCACGTCGGTGTGCTCGACGATGGGGACCTGCGGCCGGTCGGGGTCCTTGCCGCCCAGCGGGCGGCCCTGGAGGCGCCCGCGGGCGTAGGCCAGCGACTTGAGGTAGCCGGTGTAGCCGACGGCGGCGGCGCCCGCGCCCACTCCGATCCGGGCTCCGTTCATCATGTGGAACATGTACTTCAGCCCCTGGTGGGGCTCGCCGACCAGGTAGCCCACCGCGCCCGGCCGCCCGCCGGGGGTGTGGCGGCCCTCGCCGAAGTTGAGCAGCGCGTTGACGGTGCCCCGGTAGCCCATCTTGTGGTTGAGCCCGGCGGGCACGACGTCGTTGCGCTCGCCGATCGTCCCGTCGGCCTCCAGCAGGTACTTGGGCACGACGAACAGGGAGATGCCCCGGACCCCGGGCGGGCCGCCGGGGATCTTGGCCAGCACCAGGTGCACGATGTTCTCGGTCAGCTCGTGGTCGCCCGCAGAGATCCACATCTTGTTGCCGAACAGCCGGTAGCCGCCCTCCCCGTCCTCCTCGGCGCGGGTGGTGATGTCGGCCAGAGAGCTGCCCGCCTGCGGCTCGGACAGGCACATGGTCCCGGTGAAGCGCCCCTCCACCATGGGGCGCACCCAGGTGTCGACCTGCTCGGGGCTGCCGTGCGCCAAAAGCAGGCGCGCGTTGCCCGAGGTGAGGAAGGGGTAGGCCGACGTGCCCGGATTGGCGGCCTGGAAGTAGGCGCCGCACGCGCTGGAGACCACGTGCGGGATCTGGGCGCCGCCCACGGAGGCGGGCATCCCGGCGGCGCTCAGCCCGGTCTCGGCGTAGACCTCCAGGGCCCTCCCGACCTCGGGGATGACGTGGACGCGCTCGCCGTCGAAGCGGGGCTCGTCGGCGTCGTTGGCCTTGTTGTGCGGCGCGAAGTGGTCGGTGGCCACCCGCTCGGCCAGCTCCAGCGCGGCGTCGAGGGTCTCGCGCGAGTGGTCGGCGTAGTGGGGGCGTCTGGTGAGCGCCTCGGTGCCGAGCCACTCGTAGAGCAGGAAGTGCAGGTCGCGCGTGGACAGCAGGGTGGACGCCACGGGTCGCCTCCTCGGAATCGTGGACCGACTGGTCGGTATGGTACCCGGTCCGCGGGACTCCGGGGCGGCCGGGGACGCACCGGCTTCCGGGCCCTAAGCTTGCTGCCACCGACCCGAGAAGGAGCGCTGACCCGCATGTCCGCTGTGTCCGACCCCTCCCGAACCGTCCTGCTGCTCAACGGCCCCAACCTCAACCTGCTGGGCACCCGCGACCCCGGGCAGTACGGCACCACCACCCTGGCGGAGGTCGAACGGCGGGTGGTCTCCCTCGGCGAGGAGCTGGGCGTGCGGGTGGTGTGCGCGCAGAGCAACAGCGAGGGCGTGATGGTGGACCGGATCCACGCCGCCCGCGACTGGGCCGGGGTGGTGCTCAACCCCGGCGCCTACGCGCACTACGGCATCGCGCTGCGCGACGCGATCGACGCGGTCGAGGCGCCCGTGGTGGAGGTGCACATCTCCAACGTCTACGCGCGCGAGGAGTTCCGGCACACCTCGGTGACCGCGCCGGTGGCCGCGGGCTACGTCGCCGGGTGCGGGGTCTTCGGCTACGAACTGGCCCTGCGCGCGGTGCTGCGGCGCGACGCCGAGCGCCGGGACGCGGACGGCGCCCAGGCGGGGTGAGCCGGGCGGCCGGAGCGCGCCCGGTCCCTCGGGGCGTCCTCCGCGGACCGATCGGACCAGGGGTCCGCGGGGCTGTGTGCGGCCCGGCCCCGACCCGCGAGGGCGCGGGCCGGGCCGGGAAGCCGGGGGCCGCACGCGGCCGCACCGGCCGCCCCGGGGTCGGTACCAACCGGTCGGTTCGTACCGTGCGCGCGTCGGACGGCACGGGCGTTCAGCGGTAGGTCATCAGCGCGGGACCGCCCTGTTCCAGGTGGGCGTGGTCGTTGAAGGACAGCAGCCGGGTGCCGCCCCGGCCGTGCAGCAGCTTGCTCACCGAACCGTTGACCACCACGCGGTTCAGGGCCAGGAACCCGGCGGGCGCCGTGCCCAGCAGGGTCGAGCACACCGTCGCGATCACCCCGGCGGAGGTGAAGACCAGCGCGGTCTCCCCCCTGCCCAGCCCGGCGACCAGGTCGTCCAGCGCCCGCCGGACCCCGCTCCGGAAACCCTCCCAGGTGCCCGGACCGCTGCCCCCGGCCTCGATCCACGAGGTCAGGGAGGTGTCGAGCCTGTCCTGGAGCGAGCCGGTCGCGACCGGGTGGGCGCCCAGCAGGCCGAGGTGGTCGTACTCGTTCCACCGCTCGTCGCCGACCGGTTCCAGGTCCAGGCCCGCCGCCGCCAGGGCCGAGGCCGCCGTCTGGCGCTGGCGGCGCAGCTCACCGGTCACCACTCGGCCGACCCGGGGACCGCGCCGCCGGAGTTCGGCGCCCAGCAGGCGCGCCTGCTCGTAACCGGTCGGGCTCAACTCGTCGTAGTCCTCCGCATCGGGGGAGGCCTTCCCGTGGCGGATCAGGTAGATCGCTGGCATCGCACCAGGGTACGAGCGGACCAGCGGGCGCCCCCGCGCCGGGGGAGGCGACCGGAGGGGCGGGCGAAGGCGCTGACCGAGTCGGAGGCGGGGTCCGGGTGCGGGCGCCCGCCGTTCGCGAACGCCCGCGCACACGGCCTTTTCGCTTGCGTCGCGCTTTCCGCGAGCAGGACAATACGGGTGCGAACCACGCTTCCCGTGAGAGGGCACACGATGACGGACACACCCCCCATCGACACCACCGTGGCACACTCCGCCCGGGTGTGGAACTACTGGCTGGGAGGCAAGGACAACTACCCGGCCGACCGCGAGGTCGGCGACTACGTGCTCCAGGCCTACCCGGAGATGGTCACCGCGGCCCGCGCCGACCGGGAGTTCCTCATCCGCTCGGTCACCCACCTGGCCCGGGAGGAGGGAGTCCGCCAGTTCCTGGACGTGGGCACCGGGCTGCCCACGCACAACAACACCCACGAGGTCGCCCAGGCCGCCGCCCCCGACGCCCGAGTGGTCTACGTGGACAACGACCCGCTGGTGCTCACGCACGCCCGCGCGCTGCTGGTCGGAGAGGGGGCGGGGGAGGTCCACTACGTCGACGCCAACCTGCACGAGCCCGAGCAGGTCCTCAAGGCGGCCGCCGCCCACCTGGACTTCGGCCGGCCCATCGCGCTCACCATCCTGGGCACCATGGGGCACACCCCCGACAACGCCCGGGCCTACGCCACCGTGCGCGCCTACGTGGACGCGCTGCCCCCGGGCAGTTTCCTGGCCCTGTGCGACGGGACCGACACCAGCGAACCGATGATCGAGGCGTCCCGGCGCTGGAACGAGACCGCGCCCCTGCCCTACCACCTGCGCAGCCCCGAGGAGATCGCAGGCTTCTTCGACGGGCTCGACCTGCTGGAGCCGGGCGTGGTCTCGGCGCCCTTCTGGCGGCCCGACGCCGCGGAGGTGGGCGAGATCGTCGCGGCCGACCAGTACTGCGGCGTCGCCCGCAAGGCCTGACGGTCCGCCGGGCCCGGGGGAGCGCGCCCCGGAACCCGGGCGGCGGGACGGACCTGTGATGCGTGGGTCCTGAACTGCGATGATCTTGTACCTATAGCGAGTCTGGAGCGCCGAACCTCGCTATAAGTACAAGATCACGGTGGAGGAGGGCGGGCCGGTGCGCGTCATGCGGCCCCGGAGTCCGGCTCGAAGCGCACCACAACCGACTTCGACGTCGGCGTGTTGCTCACCTCGGCCGTGGAGTCCAGCGGCACCAGCACGTTCGTCTCCGGGAAGTAGGAGGCCGCGCACCCGCGCGCGGTCGGGTAGTGCACCACCCGGAAGTGCGCCGCGCGCCGCTCCCTGCCGTCGTGCCACTCGCTCATGAGGTCGGTGTAGGCGCCGTCGGCCAGCCCCAGTTCCCTGGCGTCCTCGGGGTTGACCAGCACAACCCGGCGGCCGTCCTCGACGCCCCGGTAGCGGTCGTCCAGCCCGTAGACCGTGGTGTTGTACTGGTCGTGCGAGCGCAGCGTCTGCAAAAGCAGCCGACCCTCGGGCACCCGCGGCGCGTACGTGCCGTTCACCGTGAAGTTGGCCAGCCCGGTCGCGGTCGGGAAGCGCCGGTCGTCGCGCGGCGCGTGCGGCAGGGTGAACCCCCCGGGCCTGCGCGCGCGGGCGTTGAAGTCCTCGAACCCCGGCACCACCGCGGCCACGTGCTCGCGCACCCGGTCGTAGTCGGTCAGTTCCGACCACGCCACCGGGAAGTCGCCGAGCACCCGTCCGGCCAGGTCGCAGACGATGTCCACCTCCGAGCGCATGCCCGGCGACAGCGGTGCCAGCACTCCGTGGGAGGCGTGCACCTTGCCCATGGAGTCCTCCACCGTCACCCAGCGGGGCTCGCCGTCGCGCAGGTCGCGGTCGGTGCGCCCCAGGGCGGGCAGGATCAGCGCCCGTGTCCCCGTCACCACGTGCGAGCGGTTCAGCTTGGTTGACACGTGCACCGTCAGCCCCACCCGGCGCATGGCGTCCTCGGTCACCAGCGTGTCCGGGGTGGCCGCGACGAAGTTGCCGCCCATCGCGAAGAACACCCGCACGTCACCGCGCGCCATGGCGCGGATGGCGTTGACGGTGTCGTACCCGTGCTCGCGCGGCGGCGTGAAGCCGAACTCGGCGCCCAGGGCGTCCAGGAACGCCTCGGCCGGGCGCTCGAAGATCCCCATCGTGCGGTCGCCCTGCACGTTGGAGTGGCCGCGCACCGGGCACACACCCGTGCCGGGGCGGCCCACGTTGCCGCGCAGCAGCAGGAAGTTGACGACCTCGCGGATGGTGGGCACCGAGTGCCGGTGCTGGGTCAGCCCCATCGCCCAGCACACCACGATCCGCTCCGAGGAGGTGACCATCGCGGCGATCCGCTCGATCAGCTCCCGCTCCAGGCCGGTGTCGCGCTCGGTGCGCGCCCAGAACTGCTCGTCCGGCTCGGCCAGCAGCGCTTCGGTGAACTGCTCGAAACCGTGGGTGTGGGCGGACACGAACTCCCGGTCCAGGACCGGTTCGCCGCGCCCGTCGGCCTCCAGCAGCAGACGGTTGAGGGCGGAGAACAGGGCGAGGTCGCCGCCCAGCCGCACCTGCGCGAACAGGTCGGTCAGCTCGGTGCCGCGCCCCAGCAGGCCGCCCGGTCGCTGGGGGTTGCGGAACTCGCGCATCCCCGCCTCGGGCAGCGGGTTGACGGTGACGATCCGCGTCCCGGACTTCTTGGCCCGCTCCAGGGCGCTGAGCATGCGGGGGTGGTTCGTGCCGGGGTTCTGCCCGGCCACGATGATGAGGTCGGCTTCGCGCAGGTCCTGCAGGGACACGCTGCCCTTGCCCACGCCCAGGGTCTCGGTCAGGGCCGAACCGGACGACTCGTGGCACATGTTGGAGCAGTCGGGCATGTTGTTCGTCCCGAGGGCGCGGGCGAACAGTTGGTAGCAGAACGCCGCCTCGTTGCTGGTGCGCCCGGAGGTGTAGAACACCGCCTGGTCCGGGGAGTCCAGCGCCCGCAGGTCCTCGGCGACCAGGTCCAGCGCCCGCTCCCAACTGACCGGCTCGTAGTGGGTGGCGCCCTCGGCCAGGTACAGCGGCTCGGCGAGGCGGCCCTGCTGGCCCAGCCAGTACCCGGACCGCCCGGCCAGCTCGGAGACCGGGTGCTCGGCGAAGAACTCCCCGGTCAGCGCCGTGGCCGTGGCCTCCTCCGCGACGGCCTTGGCGCCGTTCTCGCAGAACTCGGCCCGGTGCCTCTTGTCCCCCTCGGGCCAGGCGCAGCCGGGGCAGTCGAAGCCGCGCTTCTGGTTGATCGCGAGCATGGCGGGCAGTCCGCGCCGCACGCCGGTGTGCTCGTTGAGGTGTCGGAGGCTGTTGAGCACGGCGGGGAGTCCGGCCGCGCTGCTCTTGGGCGGGCTGATCCGGGGGGAGTCCTGGGCGGGGTCTGCGCTGTCCGAGTGCTGGTGTCTCACACTGCGCATTCTGGCACCGACCGTCCGATGGTGGGACGTCCGGGTGAGCATCTCCGGCCCGGACACGCTGATCACCAGGCCGAATGTGGGTACCCACACCACATGAGTGTCTTCGAACCCGGCCTCGGGACGGTCCCGGCGGGGCCGGTCCGAACGCCCGCGCGGCGGCACGGCGACCGGAGGGCGGCGCGATGAGCGACGAAGATCGGCCGCTGGAGACCGGCCTGCTGCGCGCGGTGTTCGACAGCGTGGGCGCGGGGATGTTCGTCGTCGACACCACCGGCCGCGTCACCGCCGCCAACCCCTACGCGCGGCGCATCCTGGACCGGCCGGGAGAGCGGATGCTCGGCCTGGACCTGCACGACCTGCTGCACCGCGACCCGGGAGGGGACCCGGAGCCTCGGGAGGGCTGCCGCCTCCTGGCCGTGCTCGACAGCGGCCACCCGGCCGAAGGGAGCAGTGAGTCCTTCCTGCGCGGTGACGGCACGCCTGTGCCCGTCATCTGGGCCACCACCCCGCTCCAGCGCGAAGGCCGCCTGGAGGGCGCGGTCGTCGTCTTCCACGACTTCCGGACCTACCGCGACACCGCCGACCAGGCAGCCGCGCACCTGGCGGTGCTGGAGGAGTTGACCACCCGGCTGAGGCTGGTGGCGGAGGTCTCCGTGGTCCTGGTCTCCACCCTGGACACCCCAGAGATGCTGGACAGGCTGGTCAGACTGCTCGTGCCCGAGTTGGGTGACTGGGCGGCGGTCGACATGGTCACCGCCGGGCGCACCAAGGAGGTGGAGCGCGTCGCCGTGCGCGCCCCCGGCGACCAGGACACGGCCGAGGCGCTCAAGGGACCGCTCCCGCCGTTGCCGACCGCCTCCCACGCGGCGCTTGTGCGCGCTTTCTACGGCACCCGGCCCGTCCTGATGGACGCCGATGACCTCGCCCGCGAACCGGACGAGCCGCTCGCCCGGGCTCACCGGCGGCTGTTCGACCGCCTGGGCGGGCACTCCGCGGTGGTGGTGCCGCTGCACACCCACCGGCAGGTCTTCGGGGTGCTGACCGTGGCCCGCACCGGGGAGCACCCCGCCTACACCGACGCCGAGGTCCTCGTGCTGGAGGACATCGCCCGGCGCGCCGGTCTGGTCATGGAGAGCGCCCAGCTCTTCGCCCAGCAGCGCCACGTCGCCGAGACCATGCAGCGCCAGCTCCTGACGCCGCTCCCGCAGGTCGGACACCTGCGGTTCGCCGCCCGCTACCAGCCCGCGCAGCAGGCCGCCGAGGTCGGAGGGGACTGGTACGACGCCTTCCTGCTCGCCGACGGCGCCATGACCATGGTCATCGGCGACGTGGTCGGACACGACCTCCAGGCCGCCGCCCACATGGCCGAGGTCCGCAACATGCTGCGCGCCCTGGCCTGGGACCGCCAGGAGCCGCCCAGCCTGATCATGCGCCGGCTGGACGAGGCCATGACCAACACCAGCGACGCCCCCATGGCCACCGTCGTCTTCGCCCGTATCGAGGGCTCCGAGGGCGGCCCCTGGCGCCTGCACTGGGTCAACGCCGGGCATCCCCCGCCGCTGCTCGTCACCTCCGACGGTCACACCCGCTACCTGGAGGCGGGCCACGGGCCCCTGCTGGGCATGAGCGCCGCCCTGCACCTGGGCCTGGACTGGCCCGACGCACGCGAGGAGATCCCCGCCCGGTCCACTCTGCTGCTGTACACCGACGGCCTCATCGAGAGCCGCGAGCACCCCATCGACACGGGCCTGGCCAACCTGCGCCGCCACGCCGCCGCGCTGGCCCGCCGCGACGTCGAGGAGTTCTGCGACGAACTGCTGGCACGCATCGACCCCGGCGGTGACGACGTGGCCCTGCTCGCCCTGCGCCTCCCGGCGGCGGGCGAGGGCGCGGGCGATGACACCGCGCCGCAACAGCACGCGCACAGCCCCGCCGCACCCGGGCGCGGGGCGCCCGGCGCGGCCGTGGAGGAAGGCCCGGTCAGGGACACCTCCGAACGGGGGTGAGCCGGGGCGGCCCCCCGCCCGGGGTGCCGACCGGCCCGCGTCGCGGACCGCCCGCCGGGCCGGGAACCGGCCTGTTCCGCGGCGTCCGCACCCCCGTTTCCGCCTGAACGGGCCGGGTAGTGGCCGAAGGCAGCCCAGGGGGCCGCGCGCTCCCCAGGAGACGACCGGCACCGTCGCGAGACCAGGGGGAACCGATGAGGGCAGTGGTGTGGAACGGCACCAGGAACGTGGACACCGTGACCGTTCCCGATCCGCGGATCGAGGAGCCCGGCGACGCCGTCGTCCGGATCACAAGCTCGGGCCTGTGCGGCTCCGACCTGCACCTGTACGAGGTTCTCGGGCCGTTCATGACCCCGGGGGACATCCTCGGACACGAACCCATGGGCGTGGTCGAGGAGGTCGGTTCCGGCGTCACCTCCCTCACCCCCGGGCAGCGGGTCGTCATCCCCTTCCAGATCTCCTGCGGGCACTGCCTCATGTGCGACACCGGTCTCCAGAGCCAGTGCGAGAACACCCAGGTCGAGGAGCAGGGCATGGGCGCCGCGCTCTTCGGCTACAGCAGGCTCTACGGCTCGGTGCCCGGCGGCCAGGCCGAGTACCTGCGCGTTCCGCGCGCCGAGACCACCGCGGTCCCGGTGCCCGACCAGGGCCCCGACGACCGCTACCTCTTCCTGTCCGACGTGCTGCCGACCGCCTGGCAGGCCGTCCGCTACGCAGACGTCCCCGAGGGGGGATCGGTGGCCGTCCTGGGGTTGGGGCCGATCGGCGACATGTGCTGCCGGGTCGCCCGCCACCTGGGCGCGGGCCGGGTGTTCGGCGTGGACCCGGTGCCGGAGCGGCGCGCCCGCGCCGCCGCCCGGGACGTGGAGGTGTTCGACCCCTCCAAGGGCACCGACGACGTGGTCCAGGAGATCCGCGACCGCACGGACGGGCGCGGCCCGGACGCGGTCATCGACGCGGTCGGCATGGAGGCGGCCGGGCACGGCTCGGCCAAGTTCGCCCAGCGCGTGGCCAACCTCATGCCGCGCGGTGTGGCGGCCAAGATGGTGGAGACGGCCGGGGTGGACCGGCTGAGCGCCCTGCACAACGCCGTCGACCTGGTGCGGCGGGGCGGGACCGTCTCCCTGATCGGCGTCTACGGTGGCATGGCCGACCCGATGCCGATGCTCACGCTCTTCGACAAGCAGATCCAGTTGCGGATGGGTCAGGCCAACGTGCGCCGGTGGGTGCCGGAGATCCTGCCGCTGCTGCAGGGGGCCGACCCGCTGGGGGTGGACGACTTCGCCACCCACCACGTGGGCCTGGACGCGGCCCCGATGGCCTACGAGAAGTTCCAGAAGAAGCGGGACGGCGTGTTCAAGGTCGTCTTCCGGCCCTGACCGGACGCACGCGGACCGCTCCGTGCGCCGGGACCGGCGCCGACGCGGCCTACCGGCCGGTCGCCCCGTGGGCCTCGTCGGCCGACGGCGCCCGGTCCCCGTCCCCCGACGCCGCCAACGAGGTGATGAAGCGCTCGGCCGCGGCGTCGACCTCGGCGGTCGGGGTCAGCATCCTCTCCAGCAGGAGCCCTCGCAGGCACGCGGTCGCGATGATGCTCCGCTGCCTGGCGTCGGCCGCCGCGGCGCCGTCGCGGACGGGGCGGGCGCTGACCCGACCGCGGTCGACGTGTGCGTCGAGGACGGCCTGACCAAGGGAGGGACCGGTTGAGCGAGATGCTGCACGGCTGTCTGCCGGACACGGAGTACCTGGAGATCACCGCGCGGTCGGGGCGCCGCTACGGTGTCTGGGTGACCACGCCCCCCGGTTACGCGGACTCCACGGACCCCCTGCCGCTGATCTACGTGTTGGACGGCAACTGGGCGGTCGGCCTCACCGCGCCCCTCATCGTCACCCAGGCGGACCCGTACCTGACGATCGCCCCCTACGTGCAGGTCAGCGTCGGGTACGCCGGCGATGAGGCCGCTGACTGGGCACACATCCGCAACCGCGACCTCGTCCCGCCGGGCGAACCCGTCGGTGACGACATGCTTGCCACCCTCGCGGCGGCCCGCGAGTCGGGCGCCATGACGCGGGAACAGGCCGACGCCTACCTCGCGGAGCTGGAGGAACCCCGGGCCGACCTCTTCCTCGACTTCCTGACCGGCGAACTCCACCCGCACCTGCGGTCGAGGCTGCGTGTCAGCGAGTCCGGACACGGCCTCTTCGGCTACTCCTACGGAGGTCTCTTCGCCCTCTACGCGTGGCTGCGCGGCACAGGTCCCTTCGCGAGCGTCGGCGCGGGCAGCCCGGGTGTGGCCAGTACGGACAGCCGGGTCTTCGACCTCGTCCGAGAGCTGCCGGAACCCGGCGTGGACGCGACCGCTCCGCGGCTGCACATCACACTGAACGAGGCCGAACTGCTGGGGGAGGTCCCCTTCTACCGCGCGATGGCCCGCAACGTCCTCACCGCGGTGGAGCGGCTGCGCGCCCGGGGGCGGTCGGAGCGGGTTTCGAACGCGTTGTTGCGGGAGACGCACGTCACCGGGTTGCAGGCATCGTTCCTCAGCTACCTGAAGACCTGCCACGAGCGCTGAGAGCCCGCCCCCTCGGGCGGACACGGCGGGCGGGCGCGCAACCGATCGCGGCCCCGCCGGGAGGTCGGACGACGGCGGAACTCCGGTCCGATCCCCGGCGGGGCCCGTCGGCGGGTGTCCGCCGCCGTGCCGCGGTCCGGAGCCGCGCGCGTGACCCCGGGAGGGGTGCTCAGTTCTCGTAGATCCGGACGTAGTCGACGACCATCTGCTGGGGGAACTGGGTGGTGCCGTCGGGGTAGCCGGGCCAGTCGCCGCCCACGGCGACGTTGAGGATCATGAAGAAGGACTGGTCGTAGACCCACGGGTTGCCGCCCACGTCGGCGGTGGTGAGGGTGTGGTAGGCGTTGCCGTCCACGGACCAGGTGATCGACCCCGGGCTCCAGTCCACGGCGAAGGTGTGGAAGTCGTCGGCGAAGGACCAGCCCTGCGGGTGCGTGTAGGAGGAGCCGATGCCGTTCGCGCCCGAGTAACCGGGCCCGTGCACTGTGCCGTGCACCATGTGGGGCTCGTATCCGACGTTCTCCATGATGTCGATCTCGCCGGAGTCGGGCCAGGGGGTGTCGGGGAAGTCGGCGCCCAGCATCCAGAAGGCGGGCCAGATGCCCTGGCCCCGGGGGATCTTGATGCGGGCCTCGATGCGGCCGTAGGCGTGTTCGACCTTGTCCTGCGTGGTCATGCGGGCGGAGGTGTAGGAGCCGTCCGCCTCCTGGCGCGCCGTGATGACGAGGTTGCCCTGGCCGTCGAGGGCGGAGTTGGCGCGGCTGTCGGTGTAGTTCTGGAGTTCGTTGTTGCCCCAGCCGTGGGCGCCGGTCTCGTGGTTCCAGTTGGCGGGGTCGGGGGCGCTTCCGGCGGCGCCGTCGAACTCGTCGGACCAGACGACGTCCCCGGGCGCGGCGCTGAGTTGGGCGTTGGCCTCCTCCGCACCGCCTCCCGTCCACTGCGGTGCGGTGAGGACCGCCGCGGCCAGCGCGGCGGAGGCCGTCACCGCCGTGGCGGCGGTGGCGGTGCGTCGGGTACTGCGGCGGGTGCTCTTGGTCATGGCGTACTCCGGTGAGCGGGGGGACGGGCGAGCCCGGCACCGTGACGCGTGCGAAATAGCGGGTTCCGCACGGGCCCCGGGGGCGTGCCCGCGTGGGCTGGAGCCCACTGAATAAGCGTTAAGTGACTGTACGTACGCGGCCGCTCGCGGACAAGGGGGGTCGGGCGAAAAATTGGGATCGCTCCCATGGGGCTGGGGTGAAACGTGTGGTCTGTGTGCTTTTGGGGTGGTGTCGCCTTCAGGGGGAGCGGCCCCGACGACGGCGGGCCCCGCGGAGCGCGCTCCACGGGGCCCGGCAGGCGGGGCGTCAGCCGTTCAGGGTCTCCTGGAGCAGCGGGACCAGCTCGTCCAGCGCGTGGGAGATGCCCGGGTACGACCCGCTGGAGAAGGCGTTGGCCAGCTCCATGTCGTCCAGGATGACCATGCGGCCGTCCTCGGCGGAGGGGATGCCCTGGAGCACCGGGTCCTGGTGCAGGTGGTCCGCGGTGTCGCCGATGGGGAACATGACCGTCAGGTCCGCGTCCAGCACCTCCAGCCGCTCGGGGCTCAGGTCCGCGTAGAAGGCGCCGTCGGCCATCTCCTCGACCTCGGGGTCGTACTGGAAGCCCAGCTCCTGGAGCAGGTCCACCCGGGAGTCGCCGGGCACGTAGGCGCCGTACTGGCCGTCGAAGTAGGCGCCCACGGTCAGGGTCATGTCGGCGAACGCGGGGTTCTCCTCCCGGATCCGGGCGAAGCGGCCCTCCAGCTCCTCGATGAGCTCCTCGGCGCGCTCCTGCTCGCCGACCACCTGGGCGACCTGGCGGGTCTGCTGCTGCCAGGTGGTGCCGTAGGTGACCTCCACGCCGGGCGGCGGGCCGACCACGGGGGCCACCTGCGAGAGCAGGTCGTAGCGTTCCTGGCTGTTGTCGGAGCGGGTGTCGAGGATGACGTCGGGATCCAGGGAGGCGATCGCCTCCAGGTTCGGCTCCATGGTGCCTAGCTGGACCGGCTCCTCCTCGAACATGTCCGCCGCCCACGGGCCCACGCCCGCGCCGCCGTAGGCCTGCCAGTCGGCCACGCCGACCGGCTGCACGCCCAGCGCCAGCGCGGTCTCCGCGTCGGACCAGCCCGTGGCGACGACGTTGGTCGGCCTGTCCGCGATCTCCACGTCGCCGAAGACGGTCTCGACGGTGACCGGGTACCCCTCGGCGACCTCGCCGTCCGAGCCGCCCTCCGCTGAGCCGGAGGTCTGGCCGCCGCAGGCGGCGAGCAGCAGGAGGGACAGCGCGCCGGCGGCGATCGCGCCGCCGCGGGTCAGCGGACCGGGGTTCATGGGGCCTCATTCGGTCGAGTCGGTGAGCTTAGCCTTGCCTAAGCCAAGGTTATGGTGCTGGAGTCGGTGGTTTTGCGCAAGCCCGTGGCGGGGGCGTGGAAAACCGCTTATGCCGGTGAAGTCCTTTGTGCGTGGTCGTCTGCGGTGCCGCGCGGCGCTCGTCGCGGGCCGTGATCGTGTCGAGGGTCACACCGTCACGAGTAGGCCGCCACGCCGTGGCGCCAGTAGCCGATGAAGGCGATGTCGTCCTTGGGGATGTGGTGTCGGCGGACGAGGGTGCGGCGCAGTTCGGTGGGCAGGGTGTTCTCTCCCGCGACGAAGCAGTAGGGGCGTCCTCGG
>NZ_LEKI01000084.1:0-23984 GCF_001029525.1 Nocardiopsis sp. RV163
GTTGATGTCGCGTACGATGAGCCGCTGGGGTCTGCCCAGCCGCGCGGATCGCGCGGCTGGGCAGACCCCAGCGGCTCATCGTACGCGACATCAACCGCGCTCCCGAGTACCCCGGCAGCAGCGCGGCGATGGCGGCCTACGAGGACTCCAAGGGGTTCGAGCGGGCGTGCCGGGGGGTGGACACGCTGTTCCTGGTCTCGGCCACCGAGTCCGAGGACCGGATCGACGTCCACGTGAGCGCGGTCGACGCCGCGGTCAAGGCGGGTGTGTCCTGGATCGTCTACCTGTCCTTCCTTCGCGCGGGTCCCGCGTCCACCTTCACGTTCGCGCGCACGCACTTCTTCACCGAGTCGCACATCCGGTCCACGGGGGTGCGCTACACCTTCCTCAGACCCAGCCTGTACCTGGACCTGCTGCCCGGCTGGGTGGACGGCGGGGGCGCGGTGCGGGGCCCGGCCGGTGACGGCCGGATCGCGTGGGTCTCGCGCGACGACGTGGCGGACGTGGCCGCGGCCGTGCTGACAGATCCCGCGGCCGCGCGCGCCTCGCACGACACCAGCCACGACGTCACCGGCCCGGAGGCGCTCTCCCTGGGCGCGACGGCGGAGAGGCTGAGCGTGCTCACCGGGCGCCCGGTGCACTACGTGTCCCAGACGCGGGAGGAGGCGCTGCAGTCGCGCCGCGGCAGCGCCCCCGACTGGGCGGTCGAGGGCTGGGTGACCTCCTACGCCGCGATCGCCGCCGGGGAGCTCGACGTGGTCTCGCCCGCCGTCCCCGACCTGACCGGCCATCCCGCCCAGTCCATCGAGGGCTTCCTGCGGCGCCACCCCAGCGCGCTGTCGCACGTCGCGGTCTGACCGCGGTCCGCCCCCTCGCCGCGCGCCCGTGCGGGGCGCGGCCCCCTGTGCCGTGGACCTCTCCCGACACCCGGCCCTTGACCTCAACGAATATTTAGGTAAGAGGCTGGGCGGTGTCGGAGACAGGCGGGGCGCACCGAGGGAGAACGACATGCGAGCGGTACAGGTCCGGGAGTTCGGCGGCCCGGAGGTCCTGGTGGTCCGGGACGTGCCCGAGCCCGAGGCGGGACCGGGACAGGCGCTGGTGGAGGTCGCCGCGGCGAACGTGACGTACCTGGACACCACGGTCCGCGGCGGCTGGGGGCTGGACTACTTCCCTGTGACTCCCCCCTACGTACCCGGCGCGGGCGTGGCCGGGCGGGTGGTCCGGCTCGGCCCGGGCGTGGACCCGGGCTGGGAGGGGGCCACGGTGGTCGCCGACACCGGGCACACGGGCGGGGGGCCGGAAAGGCCCCCCATGCCCGTGGACGGCTACGCCGAGCGGGCCGTGGTCCCGGAGTCGGCTCTGGTCAGGGTGCCCGAGGAGGTGGCTCCCCGGGCGGCGCTGGCCCTGCTGCACGACGGGCCGACCGCGCTGGCGCTGGAGCGGGCGGCGGGCTTCGCGCCCAGCACCACGGTCCTGGTCGCCGAGGCCGCCGGAGGGGCGGGCAGCCTGGCCGTCCAGTTGGCCCGCAGGGCCGGGGCACGGGTCATCGGCGCGGCCGGGGGCGGGACCAAGCTGGCCCTGGTCCGCGAACTGGGCGCGCAGGAGACCGTGGACTACTCCGCGCCGGACTGGCCGGAGCGGGTACGCGCGCTGACCGGCGGAGCCGGGGTCGACGTGGTCCTGGACGGCGCCGGGGGCGCGCTGGGCGCGGCGGCCTTCACGACCCTGGCCGACGGCGGCCGGTTCCTCGGCTACGGCTCGGCGGGCGGAGGCTTCACGGAGGTGGACGCGCGGGAGGCCGCTCGCCGCGGGATCGGGGTGCTGGGGCTGTTCGACCTCGAGGAGGCCGAGGACGACCGGCGGGACTCCCTGCGGCTGGTGCTGGAGATGGCCCGCATGGGCAGGATCACCCCGCACGTGGGCCTGACCCTGCCGTTGGAGCGGGCCGCCGAGGCGCACGCCGCGCTGGAGGGGCGCACGGTGCTCGGCAAGGTCCTGCTGATCCCCTAGGACCGGGCGGCCCGGGAGGCGACGCCGTCCAGGACGAGGTCGACGGCCAGGTCGAAGTCGGCGTCCTCCGCGCTCCCGGCTCCGCACGCGGCGGCGCCCCCGAACAGGCCGTCGGCCAGGAGCGCGTGTACGCGCGGGTGGGCGTCGGCCGGAACCAGGGTCTCGATGCGGTGGGCGAGGGCCAGCTCCAGGTCCCCGGTGAGACCGGCCTCCGCGCGGACGTAGGTCCACAGCATGGTCAGGACCTGGATCCCCTCGTCCGGGGGAGAGCGGTGACCGCCCCCCTGCGCGCCGAACGCGTGCTGACCCGGCGCAGCCTCACCCACGCGCTGCGCAACGCCGGCGGCATGGTCGCCGCCGCCGTCGCCCCCGTAGCCGTGATGCTGCTGTTCGTCGCCGTCTTCGGCTCGGCCGTGGAGGGGGTGACCGGCGGCTCGTACGTGGACTACGTGACCCCGGGCGCGATGCTGCCGTGCGCGGGCCTCGGCGCGTCGGCGGCGCTGCTGACGGGACGGCTCCTCCGCCGGGTGACCGGGCGGCGCTGGCCTCCCGGGCTCCGGTCAGCCCCCGGCGCGGGCCGCCAGGCGCCGGCGCAGAGCGGCGGCCGCGGCCCGGGGGTCCTCGGCCTCCGTGATCGCGCGCACGACCACGACCCGGCGGGCCCCGGCGTCCAGCACGCGGTCGATGTTGTCGGCGTCGATCCCGCCGATGGCGAACCAGGGGCGGTCGGTGCCCAGCGCCGCGGCCGCCTCCACCAGCTCCAGCCCGGCGGCCGGGCGGCCCGGTTTGGTGGGCGTCGCCCAGGTCGGTCCGACGCAGAAGTAGTCGCTGCCGGGCTCCTCGGCGGAGGCGGCCGCGGCGGCGGCGTCGTTGTTGGAGCGGCCGATCAAGGGGTCTGCGCCGATGATGTCGCGGGCCATGGGCACGGGCAGGTCCCGCTGGCC
Organism: Nocardiopsis sp. RV163; assembly: GCF_001029525.1. Classification (NCBI taxonomy): domain Bacteria; kingdom Bacillati; phylum Actinomycetota; class Actinomycetes; order Streptosporangiales; family Nocardiopsidaceae; genus Nocardiopsis; species Nocardiopsis sp. RV163. The sequence goes on from NZ_LEKI01000084.1 coordinate 2,958, forward strand.
GAGGTGGAGGACGTCGGCGCGCACGGCGCGGGCGATGTCGGCGCGGTCGTTGACCGCGAGCAGGGCGCCGTACCGCTCGCACGCCTCCTTCATCACCTCCAGTGCCGCGATCTCCTCGCGCGCCTCCAGGCCCTTGTCCCGGAGCTGGATGATGTCCACTCCCCCGGCAAGGGCCGCGTCGGCGAACTCGGCCAGGTCGCCCCGGCCGGTGCGGGCGTCGGTGCACAGGTACAGAAGCGATGCGTCCAGGCGCTTGCGCAGGCTGGTTCCGTGACTGGTCCTCACACGGTCCACCCTAGGCCCTGGCGCGTTCGGACCCAAGGGGGAGGGCTCGACGGCGCGCCCCCTCCCCTTGGGCCCCGACGGGTCCCGAGCGGGTCCGCGGACCGTAGGCCGCGGATCAGAAGGCCAGGCTCTGGGCCCGGCGGCGCACCTCGGTTCCCCGGTTCTCGCGCATGGCCTGGATCGGCGTGCCCGGCAGGGAGTCGTCGGGGGTGAACAGCCAGCGCAGGGCCTCCTCGGAGGAGAAGCCCGCGTCGGTGAGCAGCAGCAGCGTCCCCGGCAGCCCCTTGACCAGGTCGTCGCCGTCGATGAAGGCCGCGGGAATGGAGAGTTCGCCGTCGCGGACCACACCCATCATGCGGTTCTCGCGGATCAGCGTCTTGATCCTGTTCGGGCTCACGCCCAGCGGAGCGGCGGCCTCCTTGAGGGTCAGCCAGTCGCCGATCAGCGTGTCGATGTCGCGTTGTGTCACACCACCAATCTGCCACATCCGCGCACCTCCTTCCCCCCGGCACGGCGCGCGTCGGCCACGGGCCCTAGAATGGGGACAGACCCCTACATCCCGCGGGAGCCGGGTGGGACCCGGCTGAGAGGGGGGCTGTGAGCCTCCGACCGCACGAACCTGATCCGGATCATGCCGGCGAAGGGAGTGGAAGCCGCAGCCGTGCGCACCTCCGACGATTCCCACCGCGACCGCGTCGTCGTGGTCGGCGGCGGCCTCGTCGGGCGGGTCACCGCCTGGCGCGCCGCCCAACGCGGACTGAGCGTCACCCTGGTCGAGTCCGACCCCGCCCGCGCCGCCTCCACCGTGGCCGCGGGCATGCTGACCCCCGCCACCGAGGCGGCGTTCGGCGAGGAACCCCTCATGGAACTGGGCATCCGCTCGGCCCGCATGTACGCGGACTTCGTCTCCGAGCTGGAGGAGGCCAGCGGCCTGGACGTGGGCCACCGCGCCACCGGCACGCTGCTGGTCGCCTTCGACCGCGACGACCTGGCCGTCCTCACCGAACTGCACGCGCTCCAGCGGAGGCTGGGCGTCGCCGCCGAGCGCCTGACCGGCCGCGAGTGCCGCCGCCTGGAGCCCATGCTCGCCCCGTCCGTGCGCGGCGGCGTCCTGGCCCCCGACGACCACTCCGTGGACCCTCGGCGGCTGCTGCGGGCACTGGCCGCGGCGGGCGGGCGCGCGGGCGTCACCGAGGTCCGCGGGCTGGTCGGGGAGGTACTCTCCCCCGGCCCCGGGGGCGCCCGGCTGGGCGTGCGCCTGGCGGGGGAGGCCGCGGCGGGCCAGACCCTGCCCGCGCACCAGGTGGTACTGGCCGCGGGCTGCTGGGGTGAGGGCGTCGCGGTCCCCGAACCCGTGGTCCCGCCGCTGCGCCCGGTCAAGGGGCAGTTGCTGCGCGCCCGGGTGCCCGACGGGGAACCGCCGCTCGTGGGCCGGACCGTCCGCGGCCTGGTCCGGGGGTTCCCGACCTACCTGGTGCCGCGCGCCGACGGCGAGGTAGTCATCGGCGCCACCCAGGAGGAGCTGGGCCACGACACCTCGCTCACCGTCGGGGGGCTCTGGCAGGTACTGCGGGACGCGCGCGAACTCGTCCCCGGGGTGAGTGAGCTGGAGGTCACCGAGACCTGCGTCGGCCTGCGCCCCGGCTCCCCCGACAACGAACCCCTCCTGGGGCCCACGCGGGTCCCGGGACTGCACCTGGCCGCCGGGCACTTCCGGCACGGGGTCCTGCTGACCCCGGTGACCGGTGAGGCCATGGCCCGGGCCCTGACCGACGGAGACCTGCCCGAGTACGCCCGCCGTTTCACGGCACGACGCGCAAGTAGGTAGTAGCAGTGGAACTGATCGTCAACGGCGACCGCCGCGAGTTCGCCGACGACACGAACGTGGAAGCGGTCGTGCGCGACCTGACCGGCTCCGAGGCCCCCGGCGGTGTCGCCGTGGCCGTCAACGACGAGGTGGTGCGCCGGACCGCGTGGGCCGCGAGCCCGCTCAACCAGGGCGACCGCGTGGACGTCCTCACCGCGGTGCAGGGAGGCTGAGGATGAACGACGACCTCGTGATCGCGGGGACCCCCTTCGGGTCCCGGCTCATCACCGGAACCGGCGGAGCCCCCTCCCTGGAGGTCCTGGAGGAGGCCCTGATCACCTCCGGCACCGAGCTGACCACCGTCGCGATGCGCCGGGTCTCCCCCGGCACCCGGGGGTCGGTGTGGGACGTCCTGACCCGCAACAGGATCCGGGCGCTGCCCAACACCGCCGGGTGCTTCACCGCCGTCGACGCGGTGCGCACAGCCCGCCTGGGCCGCGAGGCGCTGGAGACCGACTGGGTCAAGCTGGAGGTGGTCGCGGACGAGCACACGCTGCTGCCCGACCCCGTCGAACTGCTGGAGGCCGCCGAACAGCTGGTGGACGAGGGCTTCACCGTGCTGCCCTACACCAACGACGACCCCGTACTGGCCCGGCGCCTGGAGCAGGTGGGCTGCGCCGCGGTGATGCCACTGGCCGCCCCGATCGGCTCGGGGCTGGGCATCCGCAACCCGCACAACCTGGAGTTGATCGTGGAGCAGGCCGGTGTGCCGGTCATCGTGGACGCGGGGATCGGCACCGCCAGCGACGCCGCCCTGGCCATGGAACTGGGGTGCGACGCGGTCCTGCTGGCCACGGCCGTGACCCGCGCCCAGGACCCGGTGCGCATGGCCGCCGCGATGCGCGACGCCGTACGCGCGGGCCGCGGCGCGCGCCTGGCCGGCCGCATCCCCGTGCGGCGCTACGCCCAGGCCTCCTCGCCCTCCGTGAGTTAGGCCACCGGGCCCCGCGCCCCGGCCCGACCCGCCGCCGACCGGTGCGTCCCGCCCGGGGAGTTTGGCGGCGTCCTCTACCGTGGAACGAGTGCGCGGCCCCGCAAGGGCGCATCCCGCACACCACGACAACCCAGGCGCGAGCGTCCCCACCGCCGACGGAGCGGGCCTCACCGGGAACGGGGCGACCCGACGACCGGTGGGGCACACACCACCGGAACCAGGAGGGCCCCGGCCGGGGCCGGACCTCCGGGAAGACCGAACGGTCCTCCCCGGGGTCCCACCGGTCCCACCGACACCGGAACGGGACGGCGCGACCGCGAACCGCGGGGCAGACCTGGCGTGGGCTTCCGCTATCGTGTCGGTTCGACACCCGGTGTCGGGTACGCGCCACCGGCCGCGACAGCCCGCGCTCCCCGCAGCAAGGACACTACTCCGCCGTGGACATGACGACTTCCGACCCGCTCGTAGGCGCCACCCTGGACCGACGTTACTTCGTGGAGTCCAGGATCGCCGGAGGCGGGATGGCGACCGTCTACGTCGCCCACGACCTGAGGTTGGACCGGAGGCTGGCCCTGAAGGTGATGCACCCTTCGCTGGCCCAGGACCCGACCTTCGTGCAGCGCTTCATCAACGAGGCACACTCCGTCGCCAAGCTCTCCCACCCCAACGTCGTGCAGGTCTTCGACCAGGGTGAGGACCAGGGGCACGTGTTCCTGGCCATGGAGTACGTGCCCGGGCGCACCCTGCGCGACCTGCTCAAGTCCCGGGGCAGGCTCGGCGCCCACGACGCCCTGAACGCCATAGCCCCGGTGCTGGCCGCGCTCGGCGCCGCCCACCAGGCGGGCATGGTCCACCGCGACGTCAAGCCCGAGAACGTCCTCATCACCGAGGACGGCCGGGTCAAGGTCGCCGACTTCGGCCTTGCGCGCGCCGTGGAGCAGTCCAACCAGGGACTGACCCGCACGGGCACCCTCATGGGCACGGCGGCCTACCTGGCACCCGAGCAGATCGAGAGGGGCGTGGCCGACGCCCGCAGCGACGTGTACGCGGCGGGCATCATGCTCTACGAGCTGCTCACCGGCAGCCAGCCGCACACCGGCGAGACGCCCATCGCGATCGCCTACCAGCACGTCAACGAGGACGTCCCGCGCCCCTCGCACTTCCTGCCCGGCCTGCCCGCGGAGGTCGACGCACTGGTCACCAAGGCCACCGAGCGCGACCCCAGGTACCGTCCCAGCAACGCGGGCCAGTACCTGGCCAAGGTCCTGGCGGTGCTCAACGGCCTGCCCGCGACTCCCCCCGCCTCCGCCGCCGACCAGGCCCCGCTGACGCCAGTGGCCCCGGCGGCGGCGACCACGGCTTCGGTGACCGCGCCCCAGCTCATCGCCGGGGGCGCAGGTCCGGGCACCGAGAACGCGACCATGGTCGTGGACATGGCCTCGGCCGGGCTCGACGGCGGCCGCTACGACGGCTACGACCGCGGCAAGGACGGGTACGGCGACGACGACGGGTACGACGACTACCGCGACGGCCCCGACGACCGGCGCCGCCGCAACCTGCTGATCGGGATCGGCGCGGCTGTCCTGGCGATCGTCCTGCTCGGCGCGGGCTGGTGGTTCCTCGTCGGCCAGTACGAGAACGTCCCCGACGTGGTGGGCCGCGACCCCGAGGCCGCGAGCCAGATGATCCGCGACGAGGGCCTGCGCTACGACCTGTCCTCCGAGGCCGTCTACAGCGACGCCGAGCCGGGCACGGTCGGCGAGACCGACCCCGAGGTGGGCGCCCGCCTGTCCCCCGACGACGTGGTCACCGTGTACCTGTCCAAGGGCCCGCAGACGGTGGAGATGCCCGACCTGGTCGAGATGGACGCCGCCAACGCCCTCAAGGAGCTGGAGGACCTCGGCTTCGACCCGGACAGCATCGTCCAGGAGGACGTGGGCTCCACCGAGGTCGAGCCCGGCGCGGTGGTCTCCACCTCTCCCGAGGCGGGCGCGGAGGCCGACCGGGAGGAGCAGGTCACCATCACCGTAAGCCAGGGCATCCCGGTGCCCCCGGTGGTCGGCGAGGACCTGGACACCGCCCGCCAGATGCTGGAGGGCGAGGGGTTGTCCGTCGAGGTGGTCGAGGAGGAGAGCGCGGACGTCGAGGAGGGCAAGGTCATCCAGCAGAGCCCCGACAGCGGCTCCAGCATCGGCTCCGGCGGCACCGTCACCCTGACCGTCTCCACCGGTCCGCCCGGCGTGGACATCCCCGACGTGGTCGGCATGCGGGTCGACGAGGCGCGTGAGGCGCTGGAGGAGGCCGGTTTCAAGGTCAAGGTCGAGCGCGTCTTCGGCGGTCGCGAGGTGGCGCACCAATCGCACACTGGCAGGGCGCCCGAGGAAACCGAGATCACGATCACCGCGACTCCGGGCGGGATCGACCTCGGCGACTTCGGCGAGGGCGGCGGCCGCGGCGGCGACGACGATGACGACTGACCGGCCCGGGCGCGCGGCCTGAGTCGGAGGCGGGGGCGGGGCCGATCGGTCCCGCCCCCGCCGTGTGCGGCCGGCCCCACGAGGGGCACGGGCCGCCGCCCCGGCGGGGTCGGCGCGGCCCCGCCCGCTTCCGCCGCTTCGGTCGTCGGCCCGTGCCGTGGGCGCCGCCCGCCCGGGGTAGGGTCGCCTGCATGGCGAGCGAGGCGGTCCGGGTACTGGTGGTGGACGACCACCCCATGTGGCGCGACGCGGTCGCGCGAGACCTCGGCGAGGCCGGTATCGAGGTCGTGGGCATCGCGGGCGACGGCGCCAAGGCGCTGCGCATCGCTCCGGCCGCGCGCCCCACCCTGGCCGTCGTGGACCTGCACCTGCCCGACATGAGCGGGGTCGAGCTGACCTCGGGCCTGGTGGCGCTGTCCCCGCCGCCGCGGGTGCTGGTGCTGTCGGCGAGCGGGGCCAGCGACGACGTCCTGGCCGCTGTGAAGGCAGGGGCCACCGGTTACCTGGTCAAGTCGGCGGGCCGGGAGGAACTGCTGGACGCGGTGCGCCGGGTGCACGCGGGCGAGGCCGTGTACACCCCGGGCCTGGCCGGACTGGTGCTGGGCGAGTACCGCAGGCTCTCGTCGGCGGACCGCTCCCGGGAGCCGGAGGCGCCGGAGCTGACCCCCCGCGAGACCGAGGTGCTGCGGCTGGTCGCCAAGGGGTTGGCCTACAAGCAGATCGCGCAGCGGCTGGGCATCTCCCACCGCACCGTGCAGAACCACGTGCAGAACACACTCACCAAGCTCCACCTGCACAACAGGGTGGAGCTGGTGCGCTACGCCATCGACCGGGGCCTGGACGACTGACGCCGGGCGCGCCCGTGCGTCCGCTCCGCGCGGTCAGCGCCCTCCGACCCCTACGATCCGGGCGCGTTCACCGCGTGTTCTCCGCCCCGGGTTGGCCCCGGATCACCGCTCCCACTATGGTCTAGACCATATGGCGCCATGCGTCGTAAAACACACAACGTCGAGGAGAATTCGTATGCGAGTCGGGGTGCTGACCGGCGGTGGGGACTGCCCTGGTCTGAACGCGGTCATCCGCGCAGTGGTCCGCAAGGGCATCAAGGACTACGGCTACGAGTTCATCGGCTTCCGGGACGGTTGGCGCGGCCCGCTTGAGGGCGACACCATGCCGCTGGACGTGACGGCCGTGCGCGGCATCCTGCCCCGGGGCGGCACGATCCTGGGCTCCTCGCGCACCAATCTCATGAAGATCGAGGGCGGCGTCGAGCGGGTCAAGGACAACATGGCCGGACTGGGCGTCGACGCCCTTGTCGCCATCGGCGGCGAGGACACCCTCGGAGTGGCCCGCCAGCTGCACGACCGCGGCGTCAACGTCGTCGGCGTGCCCAAGACCATCGACAACGACCTCAACGCGACCGACTACACCTTCGGTTTCGACACGGCCGTGAACATCGCGATGGAGGCGATCGACCGCCTGCACACCACCGCCGAGTCGCACCACCGCGCGCTGGTGGTGGAGGTCATGGGCCGCCACGCCGGGTGGATCGCGCTGCACTCGGGCATGGCCGCGGGCGCCAACGTCATCCTCATCCCCGAGCGGCCCTTCGACATCGACGAGGTCGTCAAGCACGTCGAGAGCCGCTTCGAGACCCAGTACGCGCCGATCATCGTGGTCGCCGAGGGCGCGCACCCCAAGGAGGGCCAGATGGAGCTGGCCACCGGGGAGACCGACTCCTTCGGCCACGTGCGCCTGGGCGGCATCGGCCAGCGGCTGGCCGAGGAGATCGAGCAGCGCACCGGCAAGGAGGCCCGCTCGGTGGTCCTGGGCCACGTGCAGCGCGGCGGCACGCCCACCGCCTTCGACCGCGTACTGGCCACCCGCCTTGGCGTGAACGCCATCGAGGCCGTACACGACAAGGCCTTCGGCAAGATGGTCGGCCTCCAGGGCACGGACATCGTCCGCGTGAACCTGGCCGAGGCGACCGACACCCTCAAGACGGTGCCCTCCTCGCGCTACGAGGAGGCCGAGGTCTTCTTCGGCTAGGCACAACCCCACGACCCGGAGCCCGGGAACCGGATTGTCCCGGGGCTCCCCCGGGGCGCCGGCCGCCGGCTACGCGCGTCGGCCCTCCGGAACGGTCCGCGCCCCCTCCCAGCTCCCAGGGAGGGGGCGCGCCGCGTCCGGGGCGGCGGCCGTACGCCCGCCGCCTCCCGTCCGCGCCGTCCGATAACGGACGGAGCGGTGGACGGGATGTTCGATACTGGAGGATGGCGATGGACGCTCCCGGCCCCGTCCCGCCGCTCCCACCTCACACCGGGACACGAAGGCATCCACCGGAGGTAGCACCATGTCCGCGTCGCTTGAGTCCGCGCCGCTCCCCGTAGCCCCGGCCGGGTCCGAGGCCGGGCTCGGCGAGCTCTGCGTGCTCATGAAGCTCGGCGAGATCGTTCTCAAGGGCTCCAACCGCAGGCTGTTCGAGCGGCGGCTGCACAACAACATCCGCGCCTCCGTGCGCGACCTGGGCGAGGTCCGCCTCTCCCAGCGCGGCGCGGGCGTGATCATCGTGCGCAGGCCCGAGGCCTCCGACCTGGAGGTCGCCGAGATCGCCGACCGCATGGCCAACGTCATGGGCGTGGTCCGGGTGCACCTGGTCCGCCGCGTGCCCAAGGACCTGGACGCCGTCACCGACATCGGCGTGCGCGTCATGGAGGGCCGCCAGGGCACCTTCGCCGTGCGCGCCCGGCGCCGCGACAAGCGCTTCGAGATGACCTCGTCGGAGCTGGCCGGGTACCTGGGCTCGAAGATCATCGAGGCGCACGGCTACCAGGTCAACCTCAAGCGCCCCGACAACACCCTGTTCGTGGAGGTGGACAAGGACGAGGCGTTCGTGTTCACCGACGGCGTGCCCGGCCAGGGCGGCCTGCCCGCCGGGATGAGCGGCCGCGGCCTGGTGCTGATGTCGGGCGGGATCGACTCCCCCGTCGCCGCGCACCGGATGATCCGGCGCGGGCTCAAGGTCGACTTCCTGCACTTCTCCGGCATGCCGTTCACCGGCCCGGAGTCGATCTACAAGGCCTACAGCCTCGTCCGCCAACTGGACCGCTACCAGGTGGGCTCGCGGCTGTTCGTCATCCCCTTCGGCAAGGCCCAGCAGCAGCTGAAGAGCTCGGGGATCGAACGCCTCCAGATCGTCGCCCAGCGCCGCCTCATGCTCAAGACCGCCGAGGCCCTGGCCGACGACCTGAACGCGGAGTGCCTGATCACCGGGGACGCGCTGGGCCAGGTGTCCAGCCAGACCATGACCAACCTGACCGCGCTGGACGACGCGGTGGACCTGCCGATCCTGCGTCCGCTCATCGGCATGGACAAGACCGAGATCATGGACCAGGCGCGCCGGATCGGGACGCTGGCCATCTCGGAGCTGCCCGACGAGGACTGCTGCACCATGCTTACCCCGCGCCAGGTGGAGACCGCGGCCAAGATCCCGGACCTGCGCCAGATCGAGAAGCGCCTGGACGCCGAGGAGCTGGCCGAGCACCTGGTCACCACCGCGCAGGTGCACAAGCCCAGCTTCCTGGGTGACGCCGCGCCCAAGCGAGTGGCGCCCGCGTCCGCTTCGGTGGCCGCCACCGCCTAGCGCGCGACGACGGCGCCCCGGTCGCTCCCCGCACGCGGGGCGGGACCGGGGCGCCGTCGTGTTCAGCCCCCGGGTCTCACAGGCCGGCCAGTTCGCGGCCCGGCGCCGGGGTCAGGGTGCGGCCCGTCAGGGCGGCCAGGGTGCCCGCCAGGTCGCGCAGCTCGGCCAGGTCCTCGTGCAGCAGTGCCTGCGGGCCGTCGCACAGGGCGTTCTCCGGGTGGGGGTGCACGTCGACGATGACGCCGTCCGCCCCGACCGCCACGGCGGCGCGCGAGAGCGGCAGCACCAGCTCGCGCTTGCCTCCCGAGTGGGACGGGTCGACGATCACCGGCAGGTGGGACAGGTTCTGGGCGACCGGGACGGCGCTGATGTCCAGTGTGTTGCGGGTGGCCTTCTCGAAGGTGCGGATGCCGCGCTCGCACAGGACGATGTCGAGGTTGCCGCGCTGGGCGATGTACTCGGCGGCCATCAGCCACTCCTCGATGGTCGCGCTCATGCCGCGCTTGAGCAGGACCGGCTTTCCCGCGTCCCCCACCGCCTGGAGCAGGGCGAAGTTCTGCATGTTGCGTGTGCCGACCTGGAGCATGTCGGCGTAGGAGGCGACCAGCTCCACGTCGGCGGCGTCCACGACCTCGGTGACGATGGGCAGGCCGGTCTCCTCGCGCACGTCGGCGAGGATCCGCAGGCCCTCCTCGCCCAGACCCTGGAAGGCGTAGGGGGAGGTGCGGGGCTTGTAGGCGCCGCCGCGCAGCAGGGACGCCCCCGACTCCAGCGCCATCCGGGCCGCGGCCAGGGTCTGCTCGTGCGTCTCGACGGCGCAGGGCCCGGCGACGACGGTGACGTTGTCGCCGCCGATCGGCACGCCGCGCACGCTGACGACGGTGCGGCTGTCGTGGTTCTCGCGGCTGACGAGCTTGTAGGGGGCGGAGATGCGCAGGACGTCGCTGACACCCGGCTTGGCGGCCAGTCCCAGGTCCTGGAAGCGCTCGACGTCGCCGACGAGGCCGATGATCGTGCGGCTCACGCCGCGCGTCACGTAGGCCTCGCCTCCCGCGGAGGAGACCAGCTCGACCAGATCGTCGATGTTCTCGGAGGTGGCGTCCGGCGCCATCACGATGACCATGTGCGTTGTCCCTAGCTGCTTGTCGGTTGGGTGAACGAGCCGACCGGCGCCCGGAACGAGAAAAGCCCCGGGCTCTACCGGCCCGGGGCTCAAGTCGTCTGTGTCAGCGCAGCGCTCTACAGGCGACCGGGGTGTCGGGCCGGTAGCCATAAAAGCGCCAGAAGTTCCGCTGCATGGCTGGAACTATAGCGCACGGTCACCGCCTGTCCGCACACCCGGGGCGAGTGACCTGTCTCTCGTCGGCGCCTGACAGGATGGCCGCACGCACGTTCTCCCCACGGGGAAGGCGTTCGCGCGGCCGACCGGCCGGGCGCGCCGCGGGAGCCCAGAGACGAGGAGGGGGACGGGAGTGTCCGAGGGAACGGACGAGGACGACACGGACGGGGCCCGGTCCCGGATGCCTCCCGGGCAGGCGGTGCGCCACGAGCACAAGCCGCTGCACTACGGGCCGGTGCCCGTCTTCCGCCCGCAGCGGTGGGACCTGCGGGTCACGGGGGCGACCGAGGACCTGGGGGCGTACCGCTGGACGTGGGAGGAGTTCGCGCGGATGCCGCGCACGGACTCGGTGAGCGACTTCCACTGCGTGATGCGGTTCAGCGCCCCGGACGTGCCCTGGCGCGGGGTGCGCGCCGCGGACCTGGTGGCCGCGGCCCCGCCCGCGCCGGAGGCCACGCACGTGATGGCGTGGGGCGAGTACGGATACGGCGCGAACCTGCGCATGGACGACTTCCTCGCGGAGGGGGTGCTGCTGGCGACCCACCGCGACGGAGAGCCCCTGGCCCCCGACCACGGCGCGCCGCTGCGCCTGGTGGTGCCGCACCTGTACGGGTGGAAGAGCGTGAAGTGGCTGCGCGCGGTGGAGTACATGACCGCGGACCGCCGCGGTTTCTGGGAGGAGCGCGGATACCACAACCGGGGCGACCCGTGGCGGGAGCAGCGGTTCTCGTACCAGGAGGAGGAGCGGGAGCCGGGCCGGGCTCCGCGGCGGTGAGCCGTGCGGGGCCCTCAGCGGCGCGGGACGCGCATCTCCACCTCGGTGCCCTGGCCGGGAACCGACACGTACTCGACGGTGCCGCCCAGGTCGCGCACACGGCCCAGTACGGACTGGGCCACGCCGATGCGGCCCTCGGAACGGGCCCGCTCCAAGCGGCCGGGCTCGATCCCGGGGCCCTCGTCGCGCACGGACACGGTCACAGCATCGTCCTCGTCCTCCACCAGCACCCAGGCGCGCGTGCCGTCGGGGCAGTGCCGCTCCACGTTGTCCAGGGCGGCGAGCACGGCGGCGGCCAGTTCGGCAGCGGTGTGCGCGGGCAGGATGACGGGCGTGGCGGGCGCGGACACCGACACGCGGGCCGACTCGGCGCGGCGGAGCGGCTCGCGCAGGTCCACCGCCACCCCGGACGCGTCCGCGCGCCCCGCGGGGGGCGACGCCCCGCCGGTTCCGTCCGTCCCTCCGGAGGCCTCCTCCGACGATCCGATCGCGACCAGCGCGCGCAGGCGCGCCTCCTGCTCGCCCGCCATCCGGCCCAGTTCGGCGGCCTCCCCCCCGGCCTCGGCACCGCGCCTGCTCACCAGGGACAGCACCTGGAGCACCGAGTCGTGGATCGAGCGGGCCAACTGCTCGCGCTCGCGGGTGCGCGCCTCCAGCGCGACCGCCTGAGCGAACCGCCGTTCGGCCCGCTCCGACATCCGGGACATGTACCCGACCGCCAGTCCGGCCAGGAGCAGCAGGACCACGCCGCGGGCGGTCGCGGCGGTCACGGCGGCGTCCATGACCGTGCGCAGGGTGAGGTCGGCGAGGCCGTAGAGCACGGCGACGGCCGCGGCGGCGCGCCCGCCCCAGATGACGCTGGCCGCCAGGGCGGTGCCCGCGAACCAGTAGCCGCTCAGCGGCGGGGCCTGGGTGAGGTAGAACGGCGCGGCCGCCAAGGCGGTGGCGAACAGGCACGCGAAGGCCACCGCGAGGTCGGCGGTGAGCACGCGCCAGTCGCGCAGGTGCGGGCGGGCGTAGGCGCGGGTGGTGAACGCCGTCCACACGACCATGACCGCCAGCACCGTCCAGGCCAGCCAGGGCCGGATCAGGTGCTCGTGGTGCTGGACGAGGAGGAACAGGGCGTAGACCAGGGACGCTGCGCGGAAGACGGCGAAGGCGCGCCAGAGGGGGAAGTCGAAGCCCAGGGGTCAGACCACCGCCCCGTTGTCGGGCCCGCCGTCTCCGGGCGGACGGGAGTCGGTCATGCGCAGGATGAGCACGACGAAGCTGACGAGGAAGGCCAGCACCGCGACGAACATCAGCCAGTTGGGCAGGGAGGCGCCGACGAACGCGGCCCCGAACACGAGCACCGGCGCCCCCAGCAGGCACAGCCAGGCCGCGATGCCCACCCGGTCGCCCTGGAGCAGGGGCGGCGGTGGCGGTGGCTCGTAGTGCCCCTCCAGGTCGGCCTCGGCCCGGCGCCGTGCCTCCTCCTCCGCCGTCTCGCGCTCCTCGCCGTCCCCGGCGCCGACGGCCCCGCCGGCCAGGATGTCGCCGCCGGGAGAGGAATCCCCCGCCGGGGCGCTGAGGTTCTCGGCGTCGGGCCAGGCCGCGCGGCGGCGCTGCCCCCGGGTGTCGGCGTCGTCGTAGAAGCGGGCGACCAGGTCGTTCCAGACGTCGTCCTCGTCCGCGGGCCGGGCTGGCTGGGCGTCGGGGTCGACGTTGGCGGGCGGGCCGTCCAGCAGGTCGCCGCCGACCGTCGCGTCGGGGGCCTCGTGCGCGGCGGCCTCCCCGCCCTCCTCGGCGTCGGCGTCGGAACGGGGCTCGCCGCGCGACGCCAGCAGGTCGGGGATCGTCCCGGACTGCCCGTCCAGGTCGGGCAGCTCGGCGCCCAGGACCCTCTCGGCCGCGGCCCGCTCCTCGGCGTCCACGTACAGGTGGTCGGTGGGCGGGTCGTCGGCCTGACTGCCCGCGGGCTCCAGGACGTCCTCGTCCAGGGGGACGGCGTAGGCGGCGATGCCGCTGCGCCGGAGCGCCTCCAGCATGAGGTCGGCGTGCGAGGGCGCGAGCAGGATCAGCGGAACGTAGGCGTCGGCGAGCAGGCCGTTTCCCCGACGTTGCGTCATCGGTCGGCTCCTTCCCCGCTTCTACTGTGCCCTCGCACGAAGGCGAGGCTCCCGTCGAAGACGACGGCGGCGTCATGGTCGAGGGTCGCCACGTGGTAGCTGTCGTGGAGCAGGTGGATCGTCAGCCCGGTGTTGACCGCTCTCCTAGCGAGGATACGCAGACTGCGCGGTCCGACGACGTGGTCCTGGGTGCTCCGGTAGGCCAGGATCGGCGCTCGCAAACCGGACATGCCCTCCTGAACCTCGCGCCACAGCTTCGGGAGTGTCGCCGCGGCCGCGGTGGGGACGCGGTCGTACCCGCCCTCGGTGGTGTCGTCCTTGGACACGTCGCAGCCCAGCCCGGGCGTGGAGGGCATGATCCGCGAGACCAGGCGGCGGACGGGGGCGATGACTGGCAGGCGCCGGTCCTCCACCGCCAGGGAGGGGTTGACGAGCACGACCCCGCACACGAGGCCGGGGTGCCTCTGGGCCAGGCGCAGGCTGAGGGCGCCGCCCATGGACAGCCCCATGACGAACACCTCCTCACAGCGCGAGGCCAGGTCCAGCAGGGCGCCTTCGGCCCCGGCGAGCCAGTCGTCGCTGGTGGTGAGGTTCATGTCCTGCCAGACCGTGCCGTGCCCGGGCAGCAGGGGCGCCTCGACGCTGAGTCCGGCGGCGGCCAGGTGCTCGGCCCAGGGGCGCATCGAGTACGGGGAGCCGGTGAAACCGTGGCAGAGCAGGACGCCCGTGCCCGACCCGCGGTGACTGAACGGCTCAGCGCCCGGGATCAGGGGAGGGGCGTCGGTCGGTCTCACGGAGCGGCTCCAGGGATCGTGCGGTGCGCGGGGAACGGGGGTCTGCGGCGACCGGAGCGGAGGCACGGGAAACCCTGGCTCCTGCCGTGAGGCTAACCGTTCGGCGGTCCGTTCGCCATGAGTGCACACTAACGTTCCCGCCCCCGGGGACCGGAGGCAGGCACCCGCCACGCGGGCCGACTGAGTATCCTCTTCTGCGTCGGGCCGATGGCCCGTTCGGGGGCGCTTTGGCACTCGCGCTCACACGGTGGGAGGATGGCGCACGTCAGGCGGCGGCTCCTCCCCCACTCTCCGGGCGCGAGCCCTCCTGACAATGTCGGCAGAGCGGGACGGTGAATCGTGGCAGACCCTGCCCAGTGCTCCCCGCGTGTGCAGGGGTGATCTGAGCGATGTTCTACTGGGTGGTCAAGGCGATCCTGGGGCCGGTCCTGGCCGTACTGTGGCAGCCGCGCGCGGAGGGCGTGGAGAACGTGCCGCGCCGCGGTCCGGCGATCATGGTCAGCAACCACCTGTCCTTCTCCGACCACTTCTTCGGTCCACTGCCGCTCCCGCGCAAGATCACCTTCCTGGCCAAGGCCGAGTACTTCACCGGCACGGGCGTCAAGGGGCTGCTGAGCCGGGCGTTCTTCACCGGCGTGGGGCAGATCCCCATCGACCGCTCGGGCGGCAAGGCCAGCGAGGCGGCGCTGCGCACGGGCCTGAGGGTGCTCAAGCGCGGCGACCTCCTGGGCATCTACCCCGAGGGCACCCGCTCCCCAGACGGCAAGCTCTACCGCGGCCGGACGGGTGTGGCGCGGCTGGCGCTGGAGGCCAAGGCCCCTGTGGTGCCGATGGCGATGATCAACCTGGAGAAGATCATGCCCCCCGGCCGCACGGTGCCCAAGCTGGGCGTGCGCCCCAAGGTCAAGTTCGGCAAGCCGCTGGACTTCTCCCGCTACCACGGCATGGAGAAGGACCCGCGCGTGCTGCGGGCCGTCACCGACGAGATCATGTACGCGCTGATGGAGCTGTCCGGCCAGGAGTACGTGGACCGCTACGCGCAGTCGGTCAAGGCCGAACTGGAGGCGGAGGCCAAGGAGGCCAAGCGCGAGCAGCACGCCAGTGACAAGGACCGCAGGCGGACCGAGCGCGAGCGGCGCAAGGGGGAGCGGCGGACCCGCCGCGAGGAGAAGCGCGCGGCGCGCGGGAACAGGAAGGTCGGGGACGCGGACTCCGCGGACCCGACCGCCCCGCAGGAGTAGCCCGCGCGGCGGCCCCAGACGCGGACGGCCCCCGCGACCCCCTTGGTGGGGGTCGCGGGGGCCGTCCGCGTCTGGGGCCGGGTCAGTGCCGGGCGAGGTCGCCGGCGCCGACGATGCCCGCCTCTCCGCCGAGTTCGGCCAGGCGCACATCGGCCATACGGCGCCCGGGGCGGCCCGGGACGTTGCGCGCGAAAGCGGCGCGGACCGGGTCCAGCAGGACGGACCCGGCGTCGGAGACGCCTCCGCCCAGGACGAAGCACTCGGGGTCGAGGATGGCGGCCAGGTCGGCCAGGCCGTGCCCGGTCCACTCCCCCACCTTGGCGAAGCACTCCAGGGCGGCCCTGTCCCCCTCCAGCGCCGCCTGGGTGATGACGTGGCCCTCCACCTGGTCGATGACGCCGTCGGCGAGCTTGAGCATGCGCTCGGCGGCCACGGGGTCGGTCAGTGCCAGGTCCTGGGCCTCGGCGACCAGGGCGCGGCCGCTGGCGTACTGCTCCCAGCAGCCGTGGTTGCCGCAGGCGCAGCGGCGGCCGTGCGGGACCATCCGGTAGTGCCCGACCTCCGCGGCCACGCCGTAGCGGCCGCGGTGCAGCGCGCCGTCGATGACCAGGCCGCCGCCGATTCCGGTGCCCAGGGTGATGCACACGATGTGGTCGCTGCCGCGCCCGGCGCCGAACCTGGCCTCGGCCCAGGCGGCGGCGTTGGCGTCGTTCTCGATGACCACGGGCATCCCGACGCGCTCTTGGACGTGGTCGCGGAGGGGCTCGTCGCGCAGGCCGAGGTTGACGGCGACCTGGACGGTGGCGCGGTCCTCGTCCACGAACCCCGCCACACCCACCCCGACGGCCCGGACGGCATCGGCCTCCTGGCGGCCGCACAGCTCCCCGCAGGCCCTGGCCACGACGTCGGCCAGGGCCTGCGGGTCGTTGGAGGGGGTGGGGTACTTGACCTTGTCGAGGATCTGCCCTTCGGGGTCGACGACCCCGGCGGCGACCTTGGTCCCGCCGATGTCTACGCCGATGGTCAGCATGGGGGCAGCTCCTTCGTACTTACGCCCGAACTCTGACATAAGTCTCAAGGTTCATGGCAAAGTGTTTTCAGATGATGTATGCCATCTGATTAAACCAGGCATGAGGCGACCCCCGACACCCCCGGAGTCGAACCGTGATCTCCTCCCGTTCACCCTGCGGTGACCTGGCGCTCCTCACCTTTCGTGGCACCTTGCCCACCCTGCGTCCGGACCTGTGGGCCACGCCCCTCGGCGTCGTCGGCGCGGGTCTGCTCCAGGGAGCGCTCGACCACGTCCCAGGTGCGACCAAGGGCGCCGACGGCGGCCAGCCCGGCGCGGCCGAGGTGTCCGACGACCTCGGGGCCGGACGTGCGCACTATGTCGAGGAGTTCCTCCAGAGGGGGACGCCGGTCGCCCGTCTCCAGGCGGATGGCCTCCTCCCACACGTCTCCTTTGCCCGGGGGCGGCGAGGTCACGGCGTCCACCCCGCGCTTGACCCCGGCTGTCAGCAGCCTGCGCTGGAGCGTGGTCACCAGCTTCAGCGCGTCGTCGATGAGGTCGGGGTCCTCACCCCTGCCCGCACCCGGACCGCCGTCGCGACCGGTGTTCTCCGTCATGTCAGCTTCCTCCTTCGCGCCGCGTTCTGCTTCAAGGTAACCGGCCGTCCGGGCGCCGGGGAGGTTTCTCAGGGCAGGTTCAGGGGCGAATCAGGGACGCGGGCGCGGCTACGGGGAGTGAGGTCGGGGGAAAGCGCAATGACCGCGAAAAAGCACAAAGGGCACAAGATACGCATACAGCACATAGTTCTCACTACGTGCGTAAACACTACGCCGGGCGTATAGTCTCGCGTGCGTACGAGGGAAAGATCCGCATTCTCTCCCCGCCCTCACACCACCGTGCCCGCCGGGCCGGACACGACCCAGGGTCACCGTTGGATACCGAACGACAACGTGTTCTACTCATGAGTAGGGTGGTGTTGTTACGGTCATCACGTCCCGTACTACCCGAACCCGTACACGTCCAGGAGCACCACGTGCGCGAATACAGCTCTCCCGCGAAGGCTGAGATCTCCGACGACGCGCGACTGACCGACACGCTCTACGCGCGCGCGGCCAGCGAGCCCAACGCCGTCACCGCCCGTCGCCAGGAGTCCGGCCAGTGGCACGACGTCACCGTGGCGGAGCTGCACGCCGACATCGCCGCGTACGCCAAGGCCCTGATCGACGCGGGCATCGAGCACGGCGACCGCGTCGCCCTGATGTCGCGCACCCGCTACGAGTGGACGGTCGTGGACTACGCCGTCTGGTCCGTCGGCGGCGTGACCGTCCCGATCTACGAGACCTCCTCCGCCGAGCAGATCGAATGGATCCTCACCGACTCCGGCGCCAAGGCCGCCTTCGTGGAGAACGACGCACACGCCGAGCGCGTCGAATCGGTCCGCGCCCGCACCCCCGAGCTCGGCCCCGTCTGGCGGTTCGACGGCCCCGGGTACGCCGAGCTGCGCTCCGCTGGCTCGGAGGTGGGCGACGAGGCGCTGGAGAAGCGCCGCACCGCGGTCAAGGCCGACGACCTCGCCACCCTCATCTACACCTCGGGCACCACCGGCCGTCCCAAGGGCTGCGAGCTCACCCACCGCAACTTCCTCTTCATCTCGCGCAACGCGCTGGAGGGCCCGGCCCGCCAGATCCTGGGCAGCAAGGAGAACCCCTCCACGCTGCTGTTCCTGCCGCTGGCCCACGTCTTCGCCCGCTTCGTGCAGGTCATGGTGATCGAGGCCAAAGCCACCCTGGGCCACTTCCCCTCCACCGGCCCCGAGCTGATCGAGCAGTTCTCGGCGTTCCGGCCCACCTTCCTGCTCGCGGTCCCCCGCGTGTTCGAGAAGGTCTACACCAAGGCCGAGCAGAAGGCCGCGGCCGAGGGCAAGGGCAGGATCTTCAACGCCGCCGCCGACACCGCCGTCGCCTACAGCAAGGCCCTGGCCACCGGCCGGATCCCGCTGAGCCTCAAGCTCAAGCACACGCTGTTCAGCAAGCTGGTCTACGGCAAGCTCCTGGCGGCCCTGGGCGGCAAC
This sequence comes from Nocardiopsis sp. RV163, assembly GCF_001029525.1. Taxonomy (NCBI): domain Bacteria; kingdom Bacillati; phylum Actinomycetota; class Actinomycetes; order Streptosporangiales; family Nocardiopsidaceae; genus Nocardiopsis; species Nocardiopsis sp. RV163. The sequence continues at coordinate 21,501 of NZ_LEKI01000084.1, forward strand.
GCCGAGTACGCCGTCTCCGGCGGATCCGCGCTGGGCGCGCGTCTGGGCCACTTCTTCCGCGGCATCGGCTTCACCATCGTCGAGGGCTACGGCCTCACCGAGACCACCGCCCCCACCTCGGTGAACAGCCCCGAGTTCAACAAGATCGGCACCGTGGGCCAGCCGCTGCCCGGCACCACCATCAGGATCGCCGAGGACGGCGAGATCCTGCTCAAGGGCGACCACATCATGGTCGGCTACTGGAAGAACGAGAAGGCCACCGAGGAGGCCTTCACCGAGGACGGCTTCTACCGCACCGGCGACCTCGGCGCGCTGGACGACGACGGCTTCCTGAGCGTCACCGGACGCAAGAAGGAGATCATCGTGACCGCGGGCGGCAAGAACGTCGCCCCGGCCGTCCTGGAGGACCGTATCCGCGCCCACGCCCTGGTCAGCCAGTGCATGGTGGTCGGCGACAACCGCAAGTTCATCGCCGCGCTGATCACGATCGACCCCGAGTCGTTCGTCCAGTGGCGCGAGGCCAACGGCAAGAGCGGCGAGATCGCCGACCTGACCCGGGATCCGGACCTGAACGCCGCCATCCAGGAGGCCGTGGACAACGCCAACAACGCGGTGTCCAAGGCCGAGGGCATCAAGAAGTTCAAGATCCTGCCCAGCGACTTCACCGAGGAGAGCGGCCAGATGACCGCCTCCCTGAAGGTCAAGCGCCACGTGGTCAGCAAGCAGTGGAGCAAGGAGATCGACGACATCTACGCCGGCTGAGCACTCCGCAGCCCGCACCGGACGCACCGGAGCCGACCGACCTCACACGGGGGCGGTCGGCTCCGGCCGTGTGCGGGATCCCGCTCCGTGAAAGCGACGGACCCGGTCGCGGTGCGACCGGGTCCGTCGAGGAGATGGGGCGGCAGGCCCTAGTGGTGGGCCGCCTCCTTCTCCGCCTCGGTGGAGGAGTGGTGCGGGTGGTGGCCGTTGAGCGCCTCCACCCCCTCCAGGGACACGTCGTCCTTGGTGTACCAACGCGCCAGGGCCTTACGGAGCCTGCCGCTGCCCTTGCGGGCCTCGGGGTTCTCCACACCCCTGCCGTCCGCGTCGGCGCCGTCCTCCAGCGCCGTCGAGGTGATGACCGGCTTGCTCTCCAGGACGTGAACCGTCTCCGGGGAGCTGTGCTTGTGCACCTCCACGAACTCACCGCTGGGCAGCTGCTGGATGGTGCCGCTCTCGTAACCGTGCTCCAGCGTTTCCCGGTCGCGGCGCTGCAGCCCCAGGCAGATGCGCTTGGCGACGAAGAACCCCACCACCGGGCCGACGATGACCAGCACACGGAAGATGTACGTGGTCGTGTACAGGCTGATCGAGAAGGTCTCCGAGAGGATGTCATTGGATCCGGACATCCACAGCACACCGTAGAAGATGATCCCGGCGACACCCATGCCGGTGCGCACCGGCGCGTTGCGCGGACGGTCGGCGACGTTGTGCGCGCGCTTGTCGCCGGTGATCCACTGCTCGATGAACGGCCACACGCCCAGGGCGCCGAAGAGCAGGCCCATGATCCCCAGACCGGGTATGAGGACCCCGATGATGAACGGGTAGCCCCCGATGGAGAAGTCGAACCAGTTCGGGAAGATGCGCAGCGCGCCCTCCATGAAGCCCAGATACCAGTCGGGCTGGAGCCCGGAGGTGATGGACGTCGGGCTGAAGGGCCCGAACAGGTGGATCGGGTTGATCTGCACGAACGCGCCCAGGAGCGTGATCACGGCGAACGTGAAGAAGAAGAACCCGCCCGCCTTGATCGCGAAGGCCGGGAACATGGGTGTTCCGACCACGGTCTTGTCCGTGCGCCCGGTACCGGGGTACTGGGTGTGCTTCTGGTGCCACAGGATCATGAAGTGCGCGACGATCAGACCCAGCAGCACCGCTGGCAGAGCCAGCACGTGCAGCATGTACAGCCGGGAGATGATGTCCTCGCCGGGGAACTCACCGCCGAAGAGGAACATCGACAGGTAGGAACCCACCAGGGGGATCGCCAGGACGACACCCTGGAGGACCCTCACGCCCATGCCCGAGGGCAGGTCGTCGGGCAGCGAGTAGCCGAAGAGGCCCTCGATGGCGGCGATGGCGAAGATGGCGACGCCGATCAGCCAGTTGATCTCGCGCGGCTTGCGGAACGCACCGGTGAAGAACACCCGGAGCATGTGCGCGGTCAACGCCGCGACGAAGATCAGCGCGGCCCAGTGGTGGATCTGGCGGACCAGGAGACCGCCGCGCACCTCGAAGGTGATGTGGAGCGTGGAGGCGTAGGCCTCCGACATCATGACGCCCTGGAGGCGCTCGTAGGAGCCGTCGTAGACGATTTCGGTCATGCTCGGCTTGAACCAGAGCGTGAGGAAGACGCCTGTGAGCAGCAGGATGATGAACGAGTACAGCGCGATCTCGCCCAGCATGAACGACCAGTGGTTCGGGAAGACCTTGCGCAGGTTCTTCTCG
>NZ_LEKI01000085.1:0-23829 GCF_001029525.1 Nocardiopsis sp. RV163
GTTCGCCGTCGTCGGCGGCGGGGCCGGGAGGGGCCATGTCGACGCGGTGGCGGGCGTCGGCGGTGAGCGCGGCGACCTGTGCCTGCTGGGAGCGGTCGAGGGAGTCCTCGGCGAGCGCGGCCGCGATGAGGGCGTCGGCGTGACTGAAGCTCTCCTGGGCCCACATCAGGTCGGTGACGGCGGCGGCCTCGGCGGTGGCGGGCCCGTTGTCGAGGGAGCGGGTGGTGCTGGCGTAGAGGCGGATGCCCTGCCCGATCGCGGTGGTGTAGACGGTGAGGGCGTCCTCGGCGGAGCCGGGTTCGGCGAGGTTCTGGGCGCGCAGCTCCGTGACCTCCGTCAGGGAGGTGAAGAAGTCCTCGGCGAGGGGTTCGGTGTCCGGGTCGTCCCGGTCTGCGATGGTGCCGCGCAGGTCCTGGACGGGGGCGAGCGCCTCATCGGTGCGCGAGACCGTGTCGGACAGGGCGGCGCGGCCCTCCTCGGCGGGGTCGGCGAGGTAGGCGGCGCTCAGGCGGCGCTCCTCCTGGAGGAGGGTGAGCGCCTCGGCGAGCCTGATCCCGGCGCGGCCGTCGCCGACCGAGGAGCGCAGTGACACGGCCTGGACGAGTGTGGCCGTGCTGAGGACGACGAACAGCGCCAGGAAGGTGATGCTGGGGATCAGTACGATCCTGTTGATCTGAGCCCTGATGGCACTGCGGCCGGTGCCTCCCGTGTTCCCCATTGCCTTCCTCCCACGGACTGGTCGCGGGCGCCTGGCGGACGTGGGTCGCACCGCACGACGCGCGGATGCGCCGAAAGTGCCGCGCGCCGAGGGGGCGTCACGGTTCGCACAGGGCAGACCACGCCTGGTGCCCGCAGAATCAGGACGCTACCGCACTCTCACGGCGGGTGCCGGGCGAATTCCAAAATGGGTGTGACGTGGGAGCGGGGGCCGTGGACGCGGTCGCCGTGGGGGGACCCGCGAACGCGTACGGGCGCGACGCCCCCGGCGGGGTCGGCGCGCCCGTGCGTGGCTGCGGCGGGGCTCAGGCGGTGAATGCCTTGCGGTGTTCCTCGATGTCCGAGCGCAGCTTCTCCAACTGCTCGGCCACGCGCACGGGGGCGGTGCCGCCCTTGTCGGAGCGCGACGCCAGTGATCCGGACACGCTGAGGACCTCGCGCACGGCCGGGGTCAGGTGCTCGGACACGGCTGCGAGGTCGTCGTCGCCCAGGTCGGGCAGGTCGATGCCGCGCTCCTCGCACACGCGCACGCAGGCGCCCGCGATCTCGTGCGCCTCCCGGAAGGGCACGCGCTCGCGCACCAGCCACTCGGCGATGTCGGTGGCCAGGGAGAAGCCCTGCGGGGCGAGTTCGGCCATCCGGTCGGTGTGGAAGGTGAGGGTGGCGACCATGCCGGTCATCGCGGGCAGCAGCAGGTGGAGGGTGTCCACCGCGTCGAAGACCGGCTCCTTGTCCTCCTGCAGGTCCCGGTTGTAGGCCAGCGGGAGCCCCTTGAGGGTGGTGAGCAGCCCGGTGAGGTCGCCGACGAGGCGCCCGGCCTTGCCGCGGGCGAGTTCGGCGACGTCGGGGTTCTTCTTCTGGGGCATGATCGAGGAGCCGGTGGAGAAGGCGTCGTCGAGGGTGACGAAGGAGAACTCCTTCGTCGCCCACAGGATGACCTCCTCCGAGAGCCGGGACAGGTCCACGCCGATCATGGCGGTGACGAAGGCGAACTCGGCGACGACGTCGCGGGAGGCGGTGCCGTCGATGGAGTTGTCCACCGAGTCGGGGAAGCCCAGCTCGGCGGCGACCGCGCCGGGGTCCAGCCCCAGGGAGGACCCGGCCAGCGCGCCGGAGCCGTAGGCGGACACCGCGGCGCGGCGGTCCCAGTCGCGCAGCCGCTCGACGTCGCGCACCAGGGGCCAGGCGTGCGCCATGAGCTGGTGGGCGAGCAGCACGGGCTGGGCGTGCTGGAGGTGTGTGCGGCCGGGCATGGCGGCGTCCGGGTGGGCCGCGGCCTGGTCGGCCAGGGCCCGCACCAGGTCCAGGAGCTGGTCGGCGATCTGACGGGCCTCCTCCCGCAGGTACATGCGCACGAGGGTGGCGATCTGGTCGTTGCGGGAGCGCCCGGCGCGCAGCCTCCCGCCCAGTTCGGTGCCGACCCGCTCGATGAAGCCGCGCTCCAGGGCGGTGTGCACGTCCTCGTCCTCCAGGACGGGGGTGAACGCCCCGGAGGCCACGTCGGCCTCAAGCCGGTCCAGGCCCTCGATCATGCGGTCCAGCTCGTCGGCGGTGAGCAGACCCGCCCGGTGCAGTGCGCGGGCGTGGGCACGCGATCCGGCGATGTCGTGGCGGGCCAGGCGCCAGTCGAAGTGGGTGCTCAGCGACAGGCGCGCCAGGGCCTGGTCGGGGCCGCCCTCGAAACGGCCTCCCCACAGGCGCAGCGCCTCGGGCTGGTCGGCCATGGTGGTCTCTCCTTGACGTGTGGTGCGGCGGTGCGGGGCCACTGTCCCGTACCGCTCGGGTGCTACGTGCGCGGACGCGGGGCCCTGCGGTCCCGGCGGGGCCCGTGACGTCCTCGCACGAGGTTACGGTCTGCGGTCGGCCAGTCGCAGGAGGGCTGCGGCCAGGTCCTCTCCGCCCTGGGGGTCGCGGGAGATGACCAGGATGGTGTCGTCCCCAGCGATGGTGCCCAGGATGGTGTGGAAGTCGGTGTGGTCGATGGCCGAGGCCAGGTACTGGGCCGCACCGGGCGGGGTTCGGACGATGACCATGTTGGCGGAGGCCTCGGCCGAGACCAGCAGGTCCTCGGCGAGCCGGGTCAGGCGCGCGCCGGAGACCTGTTCCAGGTCGAGGCTGTCGGGGCGGGTGCGCTGGAGGCGTTCGCCCCCCTCCCCCGGCAGCACGTAGACCAGGTGGCCGTCGGCGGTGCGGAGCTTGACGGCGCCCAGTTCGTCCAGGTCCCGGGAGAGGGTGGCCTGGGTGACCTGGACGCCCGCCTCGGACAGGCGCCTGGCCAGCTCGCCCTGGGACCTGACGTCCTCTCGGGTGAGGACGTCGGTGATCCGGGCGTGTCTGGCCGCCTTGGTCATCGGTGCCGTGCCGCCGTTCTCCGCCGTCATGGGTGAAGGGCCCCGGGGTTGTCGCTGGCCTCGAGCAGGAAGGCGAGCAGCGCCTTCTGGGCGTGGCGGCGGTTCTCGGCCTCGTCCCAGACCACGCTCTGCGGCCCGTCGATGACCTCGGCGGAGACCTCCTTGCCTCGGTAGGCGGGCAGGCAGTGCAGGACGATCGCGCCGGGGTGGGCGGTGGCGAGCAGGTCGGCGTCGATCGCGTAGGGGCGGAAGGGGGCCTCGCGGTCGGCGGCCTCGTCCTCCTGGCCCATGGACACCCAGGTGTCGGTGGCCAGGACGTCGGCCCCCCGGGCGGCCTCGCGGGCGTCGGCGGTGACCGTGACCGACCCGCCGGTGGTGGCGGCGATCTCGGCGGCTCGCGCGACCACCGCGGGATCGGGTTGGTGTCCCTCGGGTGCGCCGACGCGCACGCGGAGTCCGGCGGTGGCGCCGCCGAGCAGGTAGGAGTGGGCCATGTTGTTGGCGCCGTCGCCCAGGTAGGCGAGGGTGAGTCCGGCCAGGTCGCCCTTGTGCTCGCGGACGGTCTGGAGGTCGGCCAGGATCTGGCAGGGGTGGAACTCGTCGGTGAGGGAGTTGACCACCGGGACGGAGATGTGGGCGGCCAGGGTCTCCAGGTCGCGCTGGGCGAAGGTGCGCCACACGACGGCGGCGACCTGGCGTTCCAGGACTCGGGCGGTGTCCTCCAGGGGTTCGCCGCGGCCCATCTGCGTGCTGGCGGTGTCCAGGACCAGGGCGCTGCCGCCCAGGTCGGCCACGCCCACGGCGAAGGACAGCCTGGTCCGGGTGGAGGGCTTGTCGAAGATCAGGGCGACGGTGCGCGGACCGGCGAGCGGCCGGTGGCCGAAGCGGTCCTTCTTCATGTCGTCGGCGAGGTCGAGGACCCGGGCCTGTTCGTCCGGGGTCAGGTCGTCGTCGCGCAGGAAGTGGCGGGTCACGGCTACTGCTGCTCCTTCGTGGCTGCGGCCTCGGCGGCGTCCAGGATGGTGGGCAGCGCCTCGATGAACAGGCCGATCTGTTCGGGTGTGATGACCAGGGGCGGGGCGATCCGGACCGCGTCGGGCGCCACGGCGTTGACGAGGAAGCCGCGGACGGCCGCCTGTTCCTGCACGTGGGCGGCGTGCGGCGCGGTGAGCTCCAGGGCCCGCCACAGCCCGCTGCCGCGCTGTCCGGCCATCAGGGGGTGGTCGATGGAGTCGATCTGCTCGGCGAGCAGGTCGCCCATGACGGCGGTGTGGGCGAGCAGGTTCTCGCTCTCGATGGTGTCGAGGACGGCGAGGGCCGCCGCGCAGGCCACCGGGTTGCCGCCGAAGGTGGAGCCGTGGTCGCCCTTGGCGAAGGCGTCGGCGTAGCGGCCGAAGCCGACGCAGGCGCCGATGGGCAGGCCGCCGCCCAGACCCTTGGCGAGGGTGAGCACGTCGGGGCGCACGTCCTCGGCCTGGTGGGCGAACCAGCGGCCCGTGCGGCCGATGCCGCTCTGGATCTCGTCGAGGACGAAGGCGGCGCCGGTGTCGTCGCAGATCCTCCGGACTCCGTCGAGGTAGCCCTCGGGGGCGGGGACGACCCCGGCTTCGCCCTGGGTGGGTTCGGTGAACACCGCGACGCAGTGCTCGTCGACGGCCTCGGCGAGGGCGTCCAAGTCGCCGTGGGGGACGAAGCGCACGTCCATGCCGTAGGGGCCGAAGGGCTCGCGGATGGCGTCCTTGCCGGTGAGGGCGAGGGCTCCGGAGGTGCGGCCGTGGAAGCCGTGGGACGCGGCGACGAAGTAGTGGCGGCCGGGCCCGGCGGCGCGCTTGACCAGTTTGAGCGCGGCCTCGTTGGCCTCGGTGCCCGAGTTGGCGAAGAAGACCTTGGCGTCGCCGCCCACCAGGGCGATCAGACGCTCGGCGAGTTGGACCTCGCGTTCGTGGACGAACAGGTTGCTGGTGTGGGCGAGGGTGGCCGCCTGGTGGGCGACCGCCTTGACCAGGGCGGGGTGCCCGTGTCCGAGGCTGGAGACGGCGATCCCGGCGATGAGGTCGAGGTACTGGCGGCCGTCGGCGTCGTAGACCTCGCAGCCGCGCCCGAGGGTGAGGGCGACGGGCGGGACACCGTAGTTGGGCATGAGCGAGGCCGCGAAGCGCTCGCGCAGGTGGGAACCGCTGGTCACTGTGCGCCTCCTGCGTTGGTGACGGTGGTGTGGTTGCCGCGCCAGGGGCGCGGGGTGTGGCCGTTGCCCGCGAGCAGGGCGGCCTCCAGCTCCTCGTCGGCGACCATGGTGCCCACGCCCTGGTCGGTGAAGACCTCCAGGAGCAGGGAGTGGGGCACACGGCCGTCGATGATGTGGGCCTGGGGGACGCCGCCCTCCACTGCGTGCAGGCACGCCTCCATCTTGGGGAGCATCCCCGACGACAGGGAGGGCAGCAGAGCGCGCAGTTCGTCGACGTTCAGGCGGCTGATGAGCTCGGTGTTGCTGGGGTAGTCGGCGAACAGGCCCTCGACGTCGGTGAGCACGATGAGCTTGCTGGCGCCCAGGGCCACCGCGAGGGCGGAGGCGGCGGTGTCGGCGTTGACGTTGTAGACGCCGCCGTCGTCGGCACGGGCGACGCTGGAGACCACGGGGACGCGGCCGTCGTCCAGGAGCGCGGCGACGGCTCCGGGGTCGACCCCGGTGATCTCTCCGACGCGGCCGATGTCGACGGTCTCGCCGTCCACCTCGACGGTCTTGCGCACGGCGGACAGCAGGTTGGCGTCCTCGCCGGACATGCCGACGGCGAAGGGGCCGTGCTGGTTGACCAGGCCGACGATCTCGCGGTTGACCTGGCCGGTGAGGACCATGCGGACGATGTCCATGGCCTCGTCGGTGGTCACTCGCAGCCCGGCGGTGAAGGTGGACTCCACTCCGGCGCGTTCGAGCTGGGCGCTGATCTGGGGGCCGCCGCCGTGCACGACGACGGGGCGCAGGCCCGCGTAGCGCAGGAAGACGACGGACTCGGCGAAGCGGGCCCGCAGTTCCTCGCTGATCATGGCGTTGCCGCCGTACTTGACCACGACGGTGCGGCCGTGGAAGCGGGAGAGCCAGGGCAGCGCCTCGATGAGGTGGGCCGCCTTGTCCAGGGCGTGGGCCCTGTCCGGGTCGTCGGTGGTGTGGGGTGAGCGCGCGATCATGAGTTCTGGGCCCGGTCGTGGTCGGTGGCGGGGGTGTCGGCGCGAAGCTGGGTGGCCAGCTCGGCCAGCACCTCGGTGAGCAGTTCGGCGAGGTCGTCCTCGCGGGGGGACGTGCCGCTGGCTCCGCTGGCCATGAGCAGCACGGTGTCGTTGGTGGCCGCCAGGGGGGCGAGGGAGGCGGCGACGGCGTCGGCGAGCAGGCGCCGGCACTGGTCGGCGGTGACGTCGGCGTCGGTGGTGAGCACGCACAGCGCGGTGGACAGGGAGGCGTCCGGGCCCTTGGCCATGGCGCCGACGGTGTAGCCGTCGCCGCGCCGGAAGGCGATCTTGGCGACGGTGTCGGTGGTGCGGATCGCGTCGGCGGCGTCCAGTCCGCCGCCGCGCGAGGCCTGGGCCAGGGCGGCGGTGACACCCCGGAGCAGGGCGCCCGAACCGCTGCGCCTACCCGCGGGGCCGGCGGAGCAGAGCACGACCTCGGCGGCGGAGTCGTCGAGCAGGTCCGCGGTGTGCTCGGCCGCGGCGTGGACGTCCTGGAATCCCGTGTCGCCCCCGCCGGAGTCGATGACGGCGGCGCGCACGCGTTCGCCGGAGAGGACCTGCTGGGACCACAGGACGGGGGCGGCCCTGTCCTCGGCGGCGGTGAAGACGGCTCCGGCGGCACGGGAGGGGCCGTCGTTGACGACCACGGCGACGTCCCGGACGCCGCCGTCCCCGAGTCCGGCGGCGACCCCGGCCGCGCGGAAGCCCCGGGGCGCGGTGACGCTCACGGGGCGACCGCCGCGAGCGGGAGGCCGGTGTCCTCGGGCAGGCCGAGGGCGAGGTTGGTGCTCTGGACGGCGCCGCCCGCGGTGCCCTTGGTGAGGTTGTCCAGGGCGGCGACGGCGACCATGCGGCCCGCGTCGGGGTCTACGGTGACCTGCACGAGGGTGGTGTTGGCGGCCAGTGTCATGGCGGTGCTGGGCCAGGTGCCCTCGGGGAGCAGGTGGACGAAGGGCTCGTCTGCGTAGGCGGTCTGGTAGGCCGCGCGGATCCGCTCGGCGGTGACGCCCTCCTTCAGGGGGGCGGTGCAGGTGGCCAGGATGCCGCGGGGCAGCGGGGCCAGGACCGGGGTGAAGGAGAGCCTGACCGGTTCGCCGGTGACCGCGGTGAGGTTCTGGACGATCTCCGGGTTGTGCCGGTGGGCGCCGCCGACCCCGTAGGGGCTGAGGGCGCCCATGACCTCGCTGCCGACGAGGTTGGGCTTGGGGGCCTTGCCCGCGCCGGACGTGCCGGTCACGGCGACGACGGTCAGGTCGGGTTCGACGAGCTGCTCGGCCAGTCCCGGGAAGAGGGCCAGTGTGGCGACGGTGACGTGGCAGCCGGGGACGGCGACGCGGCGGGCTCCGGTGAGTCGTTCGCGCTGTCCGGGGAGTTCGGGGAGACCATAGGGCCAGGTTCCGGCGTGGGGGGTGCCGTAGAAGCGTTCCCAGGCTGCGGCGTCGTGGAGGCGGAAGTCGGCGCCGCAGTCGACCACGAGGGTGTCGTCGCCGAGCTGCTGGGCGATGTCGGCGGACTGGCCGTGCGGGAGGGCCAGGTAGACGACGTCGTGTCCGCGCAGCTCCTCGACGGTGGTGGGCGCCAGGGTCCGGTCGGCCAGCGGCAGCAGGTGCGGCTGGTGCTGGATGAGGGGCGTCCCGGCGTTGCCTCCGGCGGTGACCGCGCCGATCGAGATCTCGGGGTGTCCCAGGAGCAGGCGCAGCAGTTCGCCTCCCGCGTAGCCGCTGGCTCCGGCGATGGCCGCTGTGTGTCCCATGGTGGTGCCCCCTGATCAGTTCGACTGAACTATCATGCACTCACATGCAAATGTATGCAACCAGATCGGCCGAGGCCCCTCCCGATGTGGGCGGGGTCTCGTCAGGGGGCCGTCCGACTGCCCGGTGCGCTCGGGACGGCGCGGACCGGCGCAGTCGGCCCACACCGTCCGGTGCTGTTCGTCGGACAGCTACCGGACCCCGTCGCCGCTGGTGACCTCGATCCGCCTACGAGGACATCCCCTGCCCCTCAGCAGCCCCGTCGCACGGACTCAGCGCGAGTGGTGGCGGCGGGCTCGTTCCACCGGCAGGGGGCACGGCGCATGGTCTCCCGCGCGTCCGCCGTGTCACCCGGCGCCTGGGAACAGAGTTCCTCCCAACCGTTCGCCGCCCCGTTCGCCCGTGAAAGGGACTTCCCATTCGCCGCCCCCGGCGGTGGGGCGACACGATCTCCGCCATCTCGGTGCGCTGCTGGCCCGCCTCGGACCCGCGCGGCGCCGGGTCAACGTCGCCCCTCCGTCGCAGGCGCAGTTCATGCGCGACGGGACTCGGCGGGCTTGGGCTTGGTGAGCCCGGAGAAGGGCGCCTCGGGAATCATGGTCATGACGTCGAACGCACTTCGGATGCCACGCGCTGTCAGGGGGAGCCGCGGACCGCTTCAGCGGCCCGAGATGCGGGTGGCGATCCCGGCCAGGCGCGAGGTGTGCGCCTTGTCCTCGGTCCGCGACTCGCGGCGGTCGGCGCTGCGGTACAGCCCGTGGATGACCTGCGTGCCCACCCAGCGCAGGGGTTCGGGCTCCCAGCCGCGGTCGTGGTGCCCCACCCACGGCAGGCGGGTCAGGTCGGTCTCACGGCGCAGGACCAGGTCGCGCAGGGTGCGCCCGGCCAGGTTGCTGGCGGCGACTCCGCTGCCCGCGTAGCCGCCCGCCCAGCCCAGGCCGGTCTCGGTGTCCAGGTGAACGGTGGGGCGCCAATCGCGCGGCACCCCCAGCACACCGGACCAGGCGTGCTCGACCGGCACGTCGGCCACGTCGGGGAACATGCGGGTGAGCGCCCGCCACAGTTCGGCGATGGCCTGCGGCTGGGTGGCGCCCTCCTCCTCCTGGGCCGAGCCGAAGCGGTGCGGGACGCCGCGTCCGCCGATCGCGATGCGGTCGTCGGCCGTGCGCTGGGCGTAGACGTGGGAGTGGGCGGTGTCGCCCAGCAGCTCCCGGCCCTCCCAGCCGATCTTCTCCCACAGTTCGGCGGGAACGGGCTCGGTGACGATCATCGAGGAGTTGACCGGCTGCCAGTCACGGCGCTGGCCGCGAAGGGTGGAGGTGAAGCCCTCGGTGGCGCGCACGACGTGGTCGGCGTAGACGGTGCCGTGCGCGGTGACGACCGCCGGGCGGGCCGCGCCCTGGCGGGGGCGGATCTCCTCCACCTCGGTGCCCTCGAAGACGGCCACGCCCAGGTCCTCCACCACCCGGACCAGCCCCGTGACCAGCTTGGCGGGCTGCACCCGGGCGGCGTGCGGGGAGTAGGCGCAGGCCACGGCTCCCGACACCGACAGCCGGGGCTCGCGCTCGCCGTCGAGCAGGTGGATGTCGTCGGGCCAGTAGCCCCACTCCTGGAGGTACTCGATGTCCTCGGCCAGGCGCTGGCGCTGGGCGGCGTTGGTCGCCACCAGGCGCATACCGCCGCGGACGACGTCGGCGTCGACGCCCTCGGTCTCGGCGACTGAGACAACCTCGGTCACGGTGTCCATCATCGCCCGCTGCAGGGCGACCATCGCGGCCTTGCCGTGTGACTGCGCGTAACGCTCGCGGGAGCCCGCGAACTCCGCGGACAGCCACCCTCCGTTGCGGCCCGAGGCGCCGAAACCTGCGAACTCACGTTCGACCACCGCCACGCGCAGGTCCGGCTGCTCCTTCTTCAGGTAGTAGGCGGTCCACAGGCCCGTGTACCCGGCTCCGACCACGCAGACGTCGTAGTCGGCGGTGCCGGGCAGGGGTGCGCGGCGCTCGGGGAGCCCGGTCTCGCGGAACCAGAAGGAGACGCCTCCGTTGGCGAAGCGCGAGGACCGTGGAATCGCTCTCATCTGCGCGGCAGTGGTGAACAGTCCCATGATTCCCCCCGAAAAACTGTGCGCTCACGGTCCACCCCGCGGGACCCACGAACTTCCGCCAACCTACACGGGAACAGCGGTCGGTGGGATGGCCTCCCCGCATCCGGGTCCGGTGGCGCACCGGCGGAGCGCGAATTCGGCTACCGAGAGTTCCGAGGTGAACGCGCCGTCAGCAGCAGGAGCTGTCACGGAGCGTACGCGCGATGGCGGCGAGTCGGCGCACACCGTCCTCGCCGAGCGGGCCCAGGACGTGTTCGCGCAGCCGCTCGACGTGTCTGGTGCGCGCCTGGCCGATGAAGTCCAGTCCACTGTCGGTGAGGACGGCGTAGACGACCCGGCGGTCCGAGGCGCAGTTCTCCCGTTCCAGATAGCCCTCGCGCTCCAGGCGGTCCGCGAGCTTGGTGAACCCGCCCGTGCTCAGGCTGACCTCACGGGCCAGGCGGCTCATGGGCAGGCGGTGGCCGGGCGTGCGCTGGAGACGTATGAGCACCTCGAACCACGGCCCGGCCATGTCCTTGCCGTCCGGGGTGATGCCGCCCAGGAGCTTGGGCTGGACGACGTTCATGGCCTCGTGGACCAGCCCCCACGCGGTGATGAGGTCGTCGTCGCTCGTGGCGCCGCCCGCCCCGCTCGCCCTGCCCGTGGCCTCCATCGGCTCTGTGGTCATGTCCGTTACCCGTTCCTCCCCGGGCGGACGCCCACGCGCATCTCACCCACAAGAAATATCTTCCCAGTAAATTTTACTCGACGCGGGACGTTTCGCCCAGTGGATTTGTCCCGAACACGTCACACCCGGCGCGCGGAGTCACGCACCGGGTCGGGAAGTCGGCTGCGGGAGGCGGTCGGAGGAAGGCGGCCTCGGAAGGGGGTTTCCTCCACGGGGCCCCGCCGGGGACACGGCGGGGCCCCGTGGTCAGTGCCGGGCCGCGACCGCGTCCAGCGCGGCCGCCAGGGTGGACACCATGTGGTCGATCTGCTCCCAGGTGATGATGAGCGGCGGAGAGACGAGCAGCGCCGTGGGAATCGGACGTACGATCACGCCGCGCGCCCGCGCCTCGGCGAACACCTCCTGGGTGGTGATCCCGCGGCCGCTCAGGGCCTCCTCGGTGAGCTCCACCGCGCCCATGACGCCCAGGCCCGAGCGGACCTCGGCCACCATCGGGTGGTCGGCCAGACCGCGCAGGGCGCCGTCCAGTTGGCGCTCGATCTCCAGCGACACCGTGAACAGGTCCTCGCGCTCCAGGATGTCCAGGTTGGCCATCGCCGCCGCGCACGCCGTCGGGTGCCCGGCGTAGGTGGTCCCGTGCAGGAACGGGTTGCCCTCGCCGTTGTAGAAGGGGTCGGCCACACGTCCGCTGACCACGACGCCGCCCAGCGGCAGGTACCCGCTGGAGACGCCCTTGGCGAAGACGATCATGTCCGGGTCGACACCGAAGCGCTCGATGCCGAACCAGTTCCCCATCCGGGCGAAACCGCAGATGACGCTGTCCACGACGAACAGCACGCCGTACTTGTGGCAGATCCGCGACACCTCGGCGAAGTAGTTCTCCTGCGGCAGGAAGACCCCGCCCGCGCCGACCACCGGTTCGGCGAAGAAGGCGGCGACCCGCTCGGGGCCGACCCTGAGGATCTCCGCTTCCAGGGCCTCGGCCGAGTCGTGGGGCACCACGGAGGTGTCCTCGACCAGCTTGCCGTAGCCGCTGCGGAACCGGTCCATGCCCGAGATGCTCGTGCCGAACCCGTGCAGACCGTGGTAGCCGCCGGTCCGGCTGATCAGGTGGGTGCGCGCGGGCTGGCCGGTCACCGCCCAGTACCGCCGCGCCAGCTTGGCGGCCGTGTCGATGGACTCCCCTCCCCCGCAGGTCAGGATCACCCGCGGGTCTGCCACCGGGGCGTGCGAGGCCAGACGCTCGCACAGTTCCACGGCGGGCCCGTTGGCGAAGTCCCCGTAGACCGTGTAGGCGTCCAGGGTGCTGATCTGGCGGTGGACCGCGTCCGCGATCTCGGTGCGGCCGTGGCCGACATTGCAGTACCAGAGGCTGGCCGTGCCGTCCAGGTAGCGGTCGCCGGAGGTGTCCCAGAGCCATACGCCCTCGGCTCGGGCGACCATGAACTCCGGACCCCTGACCACCGTGTTCATATCGCAGAAGGTGTGCCAGAGGCGACTGGGCTCCCGCTGTTGCGTGGGAGCGAGTGCGGACGAGACAACCGTTTCGGTCATATGGCGACCTCCGAGCCGTGTCATGCGCGAGAGCGCAGTGGAAAACTCAGGTTGATCCAGCCTGCACACGGGCGCCCGTTGTTGGCAGGTGCTTGCAGGCTAAGCGTGCGACCCGCCTCACAGCAAGAGCCAAAACGAAGATCCATGCCCCGAAACACAAACTTCATGCCGGCTACCCTCGGGGGTCAGCGCCAAAACCCTTACTGGGCTGGAAGAACTCGCCGAAAAACAATCTGGCATCCGGGCCCGCCGGCGGAGCTTTCACCGACACGTCTGGCGTGGCGTGACGGTGTGCGACCTCCGCGCCACACACGGCGCGCGGTCCCGCGCGCACACGGGGGCGGGGCCGGCCACCCCCGTACTCGGCAAGTGACCGGCCCCGCCCCGGCCCGAACACGCGCGCCTCGGCCGCGCGGAACGGTCCTCCGCGTCAGCCGCGCAGGACGGCCCCCGTGCGCTCGGTCGCCCGGGCGACGGCCGAGTCGCGCGCCGCTCCGGCCTCCTCCGCCGTCAGCGTCCGGTCGGCGGCCCGGAAGCGCAGGGCGAAGGCCACCGACTTGCTGCCCTCGCCGACCTGGTCGCCGGTGTAGACGTCGAACAGGCGCACGCTCTCCAGCAGTTCACCGGCGCCCTCGGCCAGCGCGTCGCTGACCCGCCCGACCGGCACCGAGGAGTCCACGACCAGGGCCACGTCCTGCGTGGCCACCGGGTACGTGGAGATCTCCGGCGCGGTGACCGGGGTGCGGGCCCGCTCGATCCGGTCGAGTTCGACCTCCACCGCGGCCGTGCGCTCGGGCAGCCCGAAAGCCTGGACGGTGCGCGGGTGCAGCTCTCCGGCGTGGCCCACGAGCAGGCGCTCGCCGTCAACGCGCGCGTACAGCGCGGCGCAGCGGCCCGGGTGCCACGGGGCGTGCTGGTCGGCCTCGACCTCCAGATCGACCCCGGCTACGCGGGCGACGTCGCGCGCGGTCTGGATCGCGTCGGCCCAGCCGGCCTCCCGGCCCGGGCCCCACCATCCGGCGCGTTCGGCGTTGCCGGAGATCACCGCGCCCACCCGGCGCGGCTGGTCCGGCAGGGCGGCCTCGATCCGGGCCAGCTCCTCGGCGTCGGGCCCGCGGTCCACGGCGAGCATGGGCGCGCGGGGGGCGCCGGGCCTGGGCCGGTAGACCAGGCCCGTCTCGTACAGGGCCACGTCGGTGAACCCGCGGCCCGCGTTGCGCGCCAGCGCCTTGAACAGGCCCGGCAGCAGCGTGGTGCGCAGCAGCGGCTCGCCCTCGTTGAGCGGGTTGGCCAGGCGCAGGACGACGCGGCGGTCGTCGTCGGCCGCCAACTGCAGGCCGTCGAGGTCGCGCTCGCCGACGAAGGGGTAGTTCAGCACCTCGTGGAAGCCGGCCCCGGCAAGGGTGCGGCCGACCGCGCGGCGCAGGCGCTGGCTCGCGGTCAGGCCCCGGCCCGAGGCGCGCGGGCGGATCGAGGGGATGTTCTCGTAGCCCTCGAAGCGGATGACCTCCTCGGCGAGGTCGTTGGGGTCGGTGATGTCGGGTCGCCAACTGGGCGGAACGACCTTCAGGAGGTCCCCGTCGGCCTCCACCTCGCAGCCGACGGCGCGTAGCCAGCGCCGCGTGGTGCCCTCGGGGTAGTCCACCCCGGCGACGGCGCCCGCGTGGGAGGCCAGCACCGTGACCGGCTCGCGCGCGGCGGTGCGGTCCAGGTGGGTGTAGGCGGTCTCGACGGTGGCCCCGCCCAGCTCCGCGAGCAGCTCGACCGCGCGGGTGGCGGCGGCCAACTGCACGGCCGAGTCCACGCCCCGCTCGAAGCGGCGGGAGGATTCCGAGGACAGCTGGTGGCGCCGCGAGGCGCGGGCGATGTGCATGGCGTCGAAGTGCGCGGCCTCGATCAGCACCTCGGTGCTGTTCAGGGAGATCTCCGTGGTCAGGCCGCCCATGACCCCGGCGATGTTGACCGGGCCGCTGTCGTCGGCGATGACGATGTCGTCGGTGTCCAGGGAGCGCTGGACGTGGTCCAGGGTCTCCAGCTTCTCCCCCGCCTCGGCGGCGCGCACCCGCAGGGCGCCCCGCAGTCGGGCGCGGTCCCACGCGTGCAGCGGCTGGCCGAGTTCGAGCATCACGTAGTTGGTGACGTCGACGGCCAGGGAGACGGGGCGCACGCCGCACTGGTGCAGGCGGCGCTTCATCCACAGCGGGCTGGGCGCGTCGGGGTCGAACCCGGTGGCGCCGCGCAGGACGTACCGGTCGCACAGGGCCGGGTCGATCTCGGCGGGGTGGCCCGCGCCGCCGGACTCGGCGACGGCGACGTCGGCCGGGTCGTGGAAGTCGACGCCGTACAGCGCGGCGGCGTCGCGGGCCACGCCGCGCAGGGACAGCGCGTAGCCGCGGTCGGGCGTGACGGCGATGTCCAGGACGTCCTCGCGCAGGCCGAGCGGTCCGATGGCGTCCTCGCCCACCGCGCCGAAGCCCTCGGGCAGCACGATGATGCCGCTGTGGTCCTCCCACAGGCCCAGCTCGCTGGCCGAGCAGATCATGCCGGCCGACACCCGGCCGTAGGTCTTGCGGGCGCCGATCCGGAAGCCGCCGGGCAGTTCGGCGCCGGGCAGGCAGACCACGACCAGGTCGCCCTCGGAGAAGTTGCGGGCGCCGCAGACGATCTCCTGCGGCTCGCCGGTGCCGTTGGCCCCGCCCACGTCCACCCGGCAGTAGCGGATGGGCTTCTTGAACCCGGTCAGCTCCTCGATCTCCAGCACGCGGCCGTACACGATGGGGCCGGTGACGTCGGAGCCGAACTCGTCGACGGTCTCGACCTCCAGGCCCGCCAGCGTGAGGCGGCCGGCGAGTTCGCGGGCGGTGGTGCCGACCGGGAGGTCGACGTACTCCCGCAGCCAGCTCAGGGGGACGCGCATCAGTTCTCACTCCCGAACGCCGAGGTGAAGCGGATGTCGCCCTCGACCATGTCGTGCATGTCGCGCACCCCGTGCGCGAACATCAGTGTCCGTTCGATTCCCAGTCCGAAGGCCCAGCCCGTGTAGACCTCGGGGTCCACGCCCGCGGCGGTGAGCACGCGGGGGTTGACCACGCCGCAGCCGCCGATCTCGATCCAGCCCTCGCTGGAGCAGGTGCGGCAGGGCGCGTCCGGGTTGCCCACGGAGGCGCCCCGGCACACGAAGCACTCCATGTCGACCTCGGCGGAGGGCTCGGTGAAGGGGAAGTAGGAGGCGCGGAAGCGCGTGCGCAGCCCCTCGCCGAACACGCCCTCGACGTAGGCGTCGATGGCCCCGCGCAGGTGGGCCAGGGTGACGCCCCGGTCCACGACCAGGCCCTCCAACTGGTGGAAGACTGGGCTGTGGGTGGCGTCGAGCTCGTCGGTGCGGAAGGTCTTGCCGGGCGCGACCACGTACACCGGCAGTTCCCGGGAGAGCAGTGCGCGGATCTGCACCGGCGAGGTGTGGGTGCGCATGACCAGGCCGGACTCGCCCCCGTCGGGGCCCTGCACGAAGAAGGTGTCCTGCATGGTGCGGGCGGGGTGGTCGGGCTTGAAGTTGAGGGCGTCGAAGTTGAACCACTCGGCCTCGACCTCGGGGCCCTCGGCGATCTCGAAGCCCATGCCGACGAAGATGTCGGCCACGCGCTCGGCGACGGTGGTCAGCGGGTGGCGGGAGCCGCGCGGCGCCCGGCCCCAGGGCAGGGTGACGTCGACGCGCTCCTCGATGAGCACGCGCTCGTCGCGCTCGGCCTCCAGGACGGCCTGGCGGGCCTTGAGGGCCTGGCCGACGTCGCGCCGGGCGCCGCCCACACGCTTGCCAGCGTCGGCCTTGGCCGCGGGGGGAAGGGCGCCGATCTCCCGGTTGGCCAGGGCCAGCGGGGAGCGGTCCGAGGCGTGCGCGAGCCGGACCTCCTTGAGTTCGGCGAGGTCGGCGGCGGCCTCGACGGCGGCCAGCGCCTCCTCGCGCATGCGGGCGACCTCGTCGGGGTGCAGGGAGGTCACCTCGACGGGGTCGAAGGAATTGTTCGGTGCAGACATGGTTGGTTGCCTCGCCGCTGGCGTCCCCGGCTTGGAGGACGGGCGGCAGTCACGGTCCGCGGCGGGGCGGACGAAGCCGACAGGAAGAGCACAGGCGGATTTCGGGCGTGCCCGGCAGAGGACGTGTGTCGCGGAGCCCGGGGCACGCCGTTGCGCCCACCGGGGAGGCTGGAGGGTCTGAGTGCCTCAGACGAACTCGGGTGCCCCGGCGGGCATGGTAAATCGGAACTCCGCGCCGCCGCTGGGGGCGCGTCCGACGGTGATCGTGCCGCCGTGGGCCTCGACGAGGCCCTTGACGATGAACAGTCCGAGGCCGGTCCCGCCCCGGCGCTTGCTGCGCCAGAACTGGCGGAAGACGCGCGGAATGGTCTCGGGCGCTATGCCCTGGCCCTCGTCGCGCACCGACACCGCTGTTCCTCCCTCGCAGGGCTCGATCACCACACTGACAGTACCAGCGCCGTGCCGCACCCCGTTTTCCACGAGGTTGGACAGGATCTGCTCGATCTTGTCGGCGTCGAGCCACATGCGCGGCAGCTCCCCGCGGGTCTCGACCCGGAAGCGCTCCTCCGGTTCCCCGGAGGCGACGCGGCCGGCCACGACCCGGCGCACGGCGTCGGGCAGGTCCACCACCTGGCGGCGCACCTCCAGCCGGCCCGACTCTATGCGGGAGACGTCGAGCAGGTCGTGGATGAGGCGGGTGACGCGGTCGGCGTCGGCGTTGACCGTCTCCAGCATGAACAGCTTCTGCTTGTCGGTGAGCCGCTCCCACTTGGCGAGCAGGGTGGAGGTGAAGCCCTTGACACTGGTCAGGGGCGAGCGCAGCTCGTGGGCGACCTCGGAGACCAGGTCGGCGCGGGATCGCTCGGCGTGCGCGGAGGCGTCCCGGAGGGTGACGACCAGGCGGACGAGCTCTCCCCCGGGGCGGGCGCGCACGTAGCGCGCGGCGACGAGCACCTCGCGGTCGTCGGGCAGCAGGAGGGCGCGCTCGGCCTGGCGGACGCGGTCGCGCGCGCCGCCGTAGGGGTCGCTGGCCTGCCACCAGTCGTTGCCGTCGATGCCCAGGAAGGGCAGGACGGCGCGGTAGTCGCGGCCCAGGGCGGACTCGGCGGGTACGCCCAGGACGTGGGCGGCCTGAGTGTTGAAGAGTACGACGCGTCCACGGGAGTCGGCCACCACGACGCCGTCGGGCAGGTCGTCGGCGTGCAGCGGGGTGCCGCCCGCTCCGGCGGGCGAGCCGCCGTCGACCTCCCACAGGGCCGCGGGTACGCGGTCGCCCGCACGGGGTCCGGGAGCGTTCTCGGCGGGGACCTCCGCGACCGGTCCGGCTCCGTGCCCGGGCTCGTCCGGGGAGTCAGCGGTCCCGCTGTCCGAGTCCTCCGCCGGGTGGTCCACCTGCCGGCCGCTGCCCACGCCTCTCCCCGCTCCCCTTGAAGGTCCACGACCACAGGCTCCTGGGCCGAGGACCGCTGACCGGTCGTGTCCGCAACACCCGTGGACACCACCGCAGGTTGTCTACCCTGCACTTCCACCTGGTACGCCTCGCGGCCCGGGAACGGGCGCCCGACGACAGACGAGCGTACAAGCCCCCTTCGGACGCCCCGCCTCCCGGGAACGGGGATCACGGGCCCCGGCGAGCGGCGCGTGCTCACACCATGTCGTCAAGCCTGCCGGGTGGGGCAGGAAGGACACGGCGTCGCACCCGCGACACGGGTAGGCCGACCGGGCCCTACGCGCGACGCGCATGGACCCTCCGCGATCCCCAGGCCCCGACCCTATAGGCACGCGGTGCCGGTGCACGTGCGCTTCGGACGAACGCGGCACCCGGAATCCGCGCGGGCGCCGACGGCGGAACCCGCGCACGGGAGCGGCGCGAACGCAGCCAACCCATCACTCAGGGTAATCATTAGTGTCGTAAGCTGGGACGATACGAACTCGTCCGCTCCAACTCAGGAACGCCGCTGCTGCCGCGCGGTGGTGTAGAGACAGACCGCGGCGGCCGTGGCCAGATTCAGGCTTTCGGCCCCGCCGTAGATCGGGACGCTGACCGCGCCGTCGGTCAGGGCGACGGTCTCCTCGGGCAGCCCCCAGGCCTCGTTGCCGAAAACCCAGCCGACCGGGCCGTCCAGGTCGCCGCTGTCAGCGACGGCGTGCAGATCGCGCCGACCGCTGCCGTCCGCGGCCCACACCCGCGCGCCCACGCCGCGCAGGAAGTCGACGGCGCGCGCCACGGGGACGCCCACGACCACGGGCAGGTGGAACAGGCTTCCGGCGGAGGCCCGCACGCACTTGCCGTTGTAGGGGTCGACGGAGGCGTCGGTGAAGATGACGACGTCGGCGCCGGCCGCGTCGGCGGTGCGCAGCACCGTGCCGGCGTTGCCCGGGTCGCGGACGTGGGAGAGCACGGCCGCGAGGCGGACGTCGCCGACCCGGTCCAGCGGGACGTCGACGAACTCGCAGACGGCGATGACCCCCTGCGGGGTGACCGTCTGGGCCAGCTCCGACATCACGTCCAGGCTGACCCTGTGGGTGGGCACGTCCACCGCGCGGGCGGCGTCCACCAAGTCGATGTGGCGCTGCATGGCCTCCGCGGTGGCGTAGACCTCGACCACTCCGGGGGCGGCCCCTCCGTGGGGGGACCGCCCCCGGGCCCCGTCGACCGCGGCGGCCAGGGCCTCGCGCACGGCTTGCGGGCCCTCGGCTAGGAAGCGCCGCTCGCGTTGGCGGAAGGTGCGCTTGGCGAGCCGCCGAACCCCCTTGATCCTGGGTGAGCGGATGCTCGTGAACTCGTGGCTCGCCATCACCGCTCGCCTAGGCCGCGGCCTCGGCGGGGAGGGCCTTCTTGGCCGTCTCCACCAGGCTGGCGAAGGCGGCCTCGTCGTTGACCGCCAGCTCGGCGAGCATACGGCGGTCGACCTCGACGCCGGCCAGCTTCAGACCCTGCATGAAGCGGTTGTAGGTCAGGCCCTGGGCGCGGGCGGCGGCGTTGATGCGCTGGATCCACAGGCGACGGAACTGCCCCTTGCGGTCCTTGCGGTCCCGGTAGGAGTAGGTCATCGAGTGGAGCATCTGCTCCTTGGCCTTGCGGTACAGGCGCGAGCGCTGACCGCGGTAGCCGCTGGCCCGGTCGAGGACGACCTTGCGCTTCTTCTTGGCGTTGAGAGCCCGCTTCACGCGTGCCACTGGAACTCCCTAGTTGTCTCTTCCGGCGCGCGCGGCGCGCCGACCGGCCCGGCTGCGTCGAACCCGGCGGCCGTGTTGCTTCGGTGGTTCCCTCCCGGGGGCCGTCACCGCACCGGCCGTGGCCGGAGAGCGGGCGCTTCCGCGGAGGTGAGGGGCCCGGGACTACTTGCCGAGCAGCTTGCGCATGTTCTTGGCGTCCGCGGGGGAGAGCACGGCCTCGTTGCCCAGCTTGCGCTTGCGCTTGGAGGTCTTGTGCTCAAGGATGTGGTTCTTGTTGGCACGGCGGCGCATGATCTTGCCGGAGCCGGTGACCTTGAAGCGGTCCTTGGCCCCACTGTGGGTCTTGTTCTTCGGCATGTCGCCGTCGTCTCCTACTCCGTCGGAGTGCCACCCGCCCCGGGGGGCGGAGGACACGGTTCTTCCGCTGCTGTGTCGGGGACACCGCGCGCCGGTGCACCGCACCCGGGCCGTGCGCGCGCAACCCGTCCCACCACCCGGTCCCTGTCGGCGACCGGGCGGTGGGGAATCCCCGTCGCTAGGCGTCCGTGCTCTGCTCGCGGCGGGACTTGTCCCCCGCCGCCGCACGGGCCTCGGCCTTGTGCTCGGACCGCCGCTTGTGCGGGCCGATCACCATGACCATGTTGCGACCGTCCTGCTTGGGCTGCGACTCCACGGTGCCAAGGTCCTGGACGTCCTCGGCCAGGCGCGCCAGCAGTCGGCGGCCCAGCTCGGGCCGGGACTGCTCGCGGCCGCGGAACATGATCGTCACCTTGACCTTGTCCCCGCTCTTGAGGAACCGCACCACGTGACCCTTCTTGGTCTCGTAGTCGTGCGGGTCGATCTTCGGGCGGAGCTTGATCTCCTTGATGATCGTGTTCGACTGGTTCTTGCGCGACTCGCGGGCCTTGACCGCGGACTCGTACTTGAACTTGCCGTAGTCCATCAGCTTGGCGACCGGCGGACGCGCGGTCGGTGCGACCTCGACGAGGTCGAGGTCGGCCTCCTGGGCCAGACGCAGGGCGTCCTGCACGGAGACGATGCCGACCTGCTCGCCGTTGGGTCCGACGAGACGGACCTCGGGAACCCGGATGCGGTCATTGATGCGGGGCTCGGCGCTGATGAGACCCCTCCCTAGCTATGTCGGATTACCTGGGACCGGTCGCCCCCTGGTGGTGGACGGCCGTGTGGACCGGGCCGCCCTCGTCCGTCGGGCCGCCGGTCGCGTCGGGGTCCGCATACAGCGAAAACCCCGCCAGCGTTTGCAAGCGGGGTGATCCGACCGGTTATTCCCAGCGAGGTCGCGCGCGACCGGGCACCCCGGACACGGGTGCTCGGTCGACAGAACGCGGCGCGATCGATCGCCGGGCCGGAACCTGCGCGGGCGGTACCCGGCAGGTGGGAGGATCATCTCCGCTTGCGGCTCCGGTGTGGGACACACCGGACCAAGTCGATACCTCATCGTACCAGTGCCCGGAGCCGGTTCGTCCCACCCGGGCGGACGACCTCCCCGACCGCGCTCAGGCGGAGACGGAGCGGCGGGCCAGCTCGGCCTCACCGGCCGAGCGCATGGCCTCCACGGGCACGTCGTCCGCACCGGTCATCAGGCGGACCTGCTCGACGGCTTGGTGCAGGAGCATGGGGAAGCCGCCGACCACACGGCCGCCGCGCGCCGCGACGGCCGCCGCGGCGCGGGTGGGCCAGGGCGAGTAGACGACGTCGAACAGGTCGGCGCGCGAGGCGGCGAGCAGGTCGGCGTGGAGGTCGGCCGCGCCCGAGGGCAGGGAGGACACGACCAGGTCCACGTCCAGGTGCTCGTCCACCTCTGCGAGCGGGGCCACCTCCAGCGGGTGGCCCGTGCGGCGGGCCGCGGCGGCCACCTGGCCGGCCCTGGCCGGATCGCGGGCCAGCACGGTGACCGGCGCGGTCAGGCCGAGCAGGCGCAGCGCGACGAGGGCGGAGGCCGCCGTGGCCCCGGCGCCCAGGACGACCGCGCTGCGGGGGGCGCCGACACCGGCCTCGGCCAGGGCCGCGGTGATCCCGGCGACGTCGGTGTTGTGGGCGTGCCACTCCCGCCCCCGGCGGACCAGGGTGTTGGCGCCGCCCGCCTGGAGGGCCAGGTCGGAGACCGTGTCGGCCAGTTCCAGTGCGCGGCGCTTGAGCGGCATGGTCAGGGACAGCCCGGCCCACTCCCCGCCGAGTCCGGCGAGGAAGGGCGCGAGCTCCTCCTCGCCGCACTCGTGCAGGCCGTAGGACCACTCCTCCAGGCCCATCGCCGCGTAGGCGGCGGTGTGCAGCACCGGTGAGAGCGAGTGGGCCACCGGCGAGCCCAGGACGGCGGCGCGCACCGGTCCCATGTCAGCGTCTCCCTACCATTCGGCCTGGTTCTCGGCCACCATCTGGTTGTGCTCCTCCAGTGTGGTGGAGAAGCCGGTATGACCGTTCTCGGGGTCGACGAGCGCGAAGTAGAGGTAGTCCTCGTCGGCCGGCGCCAGGGCCGCCTCGATGGCGTCCAACCCGGGGGCCACGAACGGCCCGGCGGGCAGTCCGGTCATGCCGTAGGTGCTGTAGCCGCGCGGGTCGGCCTCGCAGGAGGCGCGCTGCTCGTTGTCGAGGAAGGTGCCCTCCTCGCCCAGCACGTAGAAGCACGTGCTGTCCATCTGGAGCTGCATGCCCTCCTCGAGGCGGTTGTGCACGACCGCGGAGATGAGGGGCATGTCCTCCTTGGTGCCGGTCTCGGCCTGGACGATGGCCGCGATCGCCATGATCTCGTTGGCGTCGTAGCCCAGCGCCTCGGCCCTGCCCTCCAGGTCGATCTCCTCGGCGACCTGGTTGTGCTGGGTGACCATCGTCTTGAGCACCGAGAGCGCGTCGGAGCCCGGGTCGAACCGGTAGGTGGACGGGAACAGGTAGCCCTCGGGCCCCTCGGTGGCGTAGTCGGGCAGGCCGAGTTCGTCCGTCTGGGCGTAGGCCGCGTCCAGGTCCTCCACGCTCAGGTCGGTGGCCTCGGAGATCCTCTCGAAGATGCCGTCGGTGCGCAGCCCCTCGGGGATGGTGACGCGCCCGCCGACACGGCTGGCCGGGTCGAGCAGGGCGGCCACGGCGGCCTCTCCGCTCATGCCCTGGGCCAGGGAGTAGGTGCCGGGGGCCAGCCCGGAGCCGAGCTCCTCCTCGGGGACGGCGTCCAGTGCGTTGAGGAACGCCCGGGAGCTGGCCACGACCCCGGCGTCGGCGAGGTTCTCGCCCACGACCGAGCCCGCGTCGCCCTGCTCGATGACGAACACGGTCTCGCCGCTGCCCTGGCCGTCGAAGTCGGCGGGCAGGACGTAGGTTCGGATGACGGCGTAGCCGCCGCCCGCCACGACAAGGAGCAGGACCAGGGCGAGCACGATCGTCAGGGCCCGGCTCCTGCGGCGGCGCTTCCTGCCGCCCTTGCCCGCGTTGGCGCGGGCCCTCTTGAGCTCCTTGGCCTTCTTGCGGCTGCTGCGGCCGCCCCCGTAGGCCTCGGCGATGTCGGCGAGGTTGGGCTCCTCGTACTCGTCCTCCTCCTCGGGCTCCTCCTCCGGCTCCTCGCGGCGGCCGCGCCTGCGGCGGCCTCCGCGCCGACCGCCGTCGTCGGCCGCGGACGCGCGGCGGGAGCGGCGGGGACGGGGCTCGGCCTCCTCCTCGGGGGCCTCATCGGTGAAGGACCCGGCGGGTTCCTCCCCGGGCTCCTCGTCATCCTGCGGGGCCTCCTCCACGCGGGCGCCGCGCCTGCGGCGCCCGCCGCGGCGACGGCCTCCCCGGTCCTCCTCCGCCTGCCCGCGGCGGGAGCGGCGCGAGCGAGGCTCGGGGTCCTCCTGCGGCTCCTCGTCGAAGTCCTGGGCCTCGAAGGCTCCGGAGTCGGGCTCCGGGGACGCGGCGAAGGCGTCGGTGCCGGGAAAGGCTCCGCTGTCGGCGGGAACGTCGGAACGCTCGTCCCGCGCGTCGCGGTGGGCGCGTGCGCGGCGGCTGCGCCGGGCGCGGGGTTCCTCCTCGACCGCGGCGAACGCGCCGGTGTCGGCGGAGCCGCTGACGCCGGGGAAGGTCCCGGAGTCGAAGACGCCGCTGTCCTCTGGGGCGTCGTCCAGGAAGCCGCCCGTCGGCTCGTCGTCGCGTCGGCCGCGCCTGCGGCGCGCGCGACGGCCGCGGGGCTCCTCCTCGGGGGGCGGAGCCGCGGCGGGGGGCTCCTCGGACGGGGCGCCGCGCCTGCGGCGCCCCGTCCGAGGA
>NZ_LEKI01000086.1:0-23598 GCF_001029525.1 Nocardiopsis sp. RV163
GGGGTGGGGGCGTGTTTCAGACATGTCTGCCCTCGTCCTGGACCGGGCAGCAGGCGCGTACGGCGCACGACCTGCATCCCTTGTTGCGTGTGGCGGTGAAGCGGGATCCGCCCATACCGGTGGCGACCTCGCGTACGAGCGTTCCGGCCCAACCCGGATCGGGGTCCTCCCCCAGCGAGGGCTGGGGCTGCTCGCGCGCCTTGTGTTTGAAGGCGGCCTCGCCGACCTGGACGAGCGCGGCGCCGCCCGGCTCGGTGAGGCCGAGCCTGGCGAAGGCGCCCTTGAGCACGGCCATCTGGTAGACGCCGAGCTGGGGGTGGCGGGCCAGGTCGTCGGCCTTGCCCTTGCCGGTCTTGATGTCCACGACCACGGCCCTGCCGTGGTCGTCGCGTTCGAGGCGGTCCACGCGGCCGGTGATCTCGATGCCGCCCACGTCCACCCGGAACCCCTCCTCGGTGACGACGAGTTCGCGGTCGTTGGCCGCCTCCCAGTCGAGGAGTCTGCGGACCATCGTGTCGGCGCGGTCTCGCTGGGCCCTGGCCTGCCAGGGGCCGCCGAAGTCCAGGTCGGCCCAGATCTCGTCCATGCGCCCGCTGATCTCGTCGGGGGTGCTGCCCTGGGCGACCAGGACGGCGACCGCGTGCACGACGGTGCCCAGGGCCGAGGCGGAGTCCCCGGAGGAGGCCCCGGCGGCGCGTTCGAGGAGCCAGCGAAGCTGGCAGTTGGTGAAGCTCTCCACCTGGGAGGGCGAGACGCGGATGGTGTCCTCCGGCTCCGCGAGCGGCCGGTCGTCGCTGAAGGGGGTGAGCGCGTACCACTCCGCGGGGTCGGCTCCGCGCACGCCCTCCTCGGCCAGGCGGGCCAGGTGGGTGGCGGCGGCATCGCGCAGCGGTTCGGGAGCGCCGGGGTCGGTGACCACCGAGCGCAGGTCGGCGACGAGCGAGGGCAGGGACAACCAGCGCAGGCCGGTGCTGACCGGCTCGGGCTCGCCCGCGCCCATCTCGGCCAAGAAGCGCGAGGGCCGCTCCTCGGAGTCCTCCCCGCCCACTGCGGTCACCACCAGGGCGCGGCGGGCGCGGGTGAGTGCCACGTAGAACAGGCGGCGTTCCTCGTCCATCAGCTTGGAGGCCAGGGCCGCCCCGGAGGAGTCGGCGGAGTGCACGTCGGCGTCGACGAGTTCCTCCACTCCGAGCAGGGAGCCGCGCAGGCGCAGGTCGGGCCAGTCGCCCTCCTGGACCCCGGCCACCACGACCAGGCCCCACTCCAGCCCCTTGGAGCGGTGGGCGGTGAGGATGCGCACGGCCTCGCCCTCGGGCGCGCGCTCGGCGAGGCTGTCGCCGGGGATCTCCTGGGCGGCGAGGTCCTCCAGGAACCCCGCGGGGCTGCCCGGGGGAAGCCGGTCGCAGTAGCGGGCGGCGCTCTCGAACAGTGCGACCACGGCGTCCAGGTCGCGGTCGGCGGCGGCGCCCCGGCGGCCTCCCGCCAGGCTGGCGCGCAGCAGGCGGTCGGCCAGGCCGCTGCCGCGCCACAGCTCCCACAGGACCTGTTCGGCGTCGGCCCCCCCGGCGTCCAGGTCGCGGACGGTCCGCAGGGCCCGGGCGACACGGGTGGCGGGCGCGGCGATCTCGGGGTCGACGAGGGTGAGCTCGGCCGGGTCGCGCAGGGCGTCCACGAGCAGCCGCGAGGAGGGACGGTAGGCGCCGGCCCTCTCCGGTCCCGCCTCCTCCGGGGCGCCGCCGTCGTGGGCGCGGTCCAGGTCCAGGCGTCGCAGCGCGCGCACGAGCCTGCGCAGCCGTACCGTGTCGGCCTCGCCGAAGGGGCTGGTGAGCAGTTCGCGCGCGGCGTCCTCGTCCAGCTCGGCCGGGGCCAGCCCGTAGCGGATCAGCGCGAGCATGGGGCGCACGATCGGCTCGGCGGCCACGGGCAGGTCGTCGGAGCCGACCGCGACCGGGACCGAGGCGGCGGTCAGGGCGCGGCGCAGCACCGGCAACTGCCGGGTGGAGGAGCGCACCAGCACGGCCATGTCCGACCACGGGACGCCGTCCACCAGGTGGGCGCGGCGCAGGGTGTCGGCGACGACCGCGGCCTCCTGGGCGGCGCTGTCGGCCAGCAGCACGCGGACCTCGCCGTCGGGCACGCCCTCGGCGGGGGTCAGGTCGCGGTGCTCGTTGACGTGGCCGCGGGCGGAGGCGACAGCGGGCAGGCGCCGGGTCAGTCCGCGCGAGGCCGACAGCAGTGCGCGGCCGCTTCGGCGGCAGGTGCGCAGCGCGACCACGGGCGCCTCGGTGCGCCGCGCGGTGGGGAAGCGGCGCGGGAAGTCGAGGATGCCCCGCACCTCGGCGCCGCGGAAGGCGTAGATGGACTGGTCCGGGTCGCCGACCGCGACCAGGTCGCGGCCGTCCCCGGCCAGGGCGCGCAGGAGTTCCTCCTGGGCGGGGTCGGTGTCCTGGTACTCGTCGACGAACACCGCCTCGTGGGCGGCGCGCTCGCGCTCGCGGACCCCGGGGTCGGAGAGCAGGTTGGCGGCGACGCGCACGAGTTCGGCGTAGTTGAGCGTGGGCACGGGGGCGATGTCGAACCGGCCGGTGTAGCGCTCCAGGAACCCGGCCGCGGCCACCCAGTCGTCGCGGTCGCGCTCGCGGCCGAGCGCGGCCAGCCCGTCCGGGCCCATGCCGCGTTCCTGGGCGCGCATGAGGAAGTCGCGCAACTCCTCGGCGAACCCGCGGGTCTCCAGGGCGGGGCGCAGGCGCTCGGGCCAGCCCGGCGCGCCGTCCAGGGCCTCCCCCCGCAGGAGTTCGCGGACCTCCATGAGCTGTTCGGGCCCCGAGAGCAGGCGTGGCGGCAGGTCGCCCATGCGCTGGAACTCGCGCCGGATCAGGGCGTAGGCGTAGCTGTGGAAGGTCAGGGCCAGCGGTTCGCGGGTGGTGCGGCGCAGCCGGGCGGTGATGCGCTCGCGCAGCTCCTGGGCGGCCTTGCGGCTGAAGGTGAGCACCAGCACACGCGAGGGGTCCGTGCCCCGGTGGTCGACGCGGTCCACGACCGACTCGACGATCGTGGTGGTCTTGCCTGTTCCGGGACCGGCGAGCACCAGCAGGGGCCCGCCCTCGTGCTCGACAACGCGCCGCTGGTTCTCGTCCAGCACCGGCGGCGGCTGCGCCCGGTGGGCGCGCCGCACGAGTCGGTACGGAGATGTGTTCACCCACCCAGTTCACCAGAGGCTGGCGACCATCGCGCACGTCATCCCCGCCACAGCGGACCGCTCAGCCCCCGCCCTCCCCGCCCCAGCGGGCCCTGCGCATGTCCACGCGATCGCTTCCCGGGCGCATGGGCGTGCCCTCCGCCGCGTAGTGGGACAGGGCTCGGACCTCGTTGCAGGAGGGCGCTCTGCCGTCCGCTCGCACCACGCGCCACCAGGCCACCGCACCGCCCCAGGAGGACATGACCGAGCCGACCTGGCGGGGTCCTCCCCTGCCGACGCACTCGGCGATGTCGCCGTAGGCCATCACCCGTCCCGGCGGGATCCGCTCGACCACCGCCAGGACCTCCTCGGCGTAGTCGTCCGGCCCGCCCTCCGCGTCCTCGAACACAGGCGGCAGCCTACCGGGGACCGCAGACACGGCGGGACCCGCCGCGGAGGCGGATCCGGCGTTCGAGCGGCGCCGTCCACGTCTTCACCGTCAGACGGTGACCTGGTCGCCGTGCGCGCCCCAGGCCAGTTCGGGGTCGCGCCTGCGGGCCTGACGCGCCTTGACGAGGCCGAACGCCCCCAGCAGCGCCACGACGGCGCCGAGGACCCACGCCGTCCAGGCGGCGGCGGTGAGGTCGGTGAAGCCCAGCAGCCACGGCATCACGAAGACCAGGACTCCGATCGCGAGGACGCCCGCCTCGCTCGATAGCGCCCCCGGCCGTGTGATGGACATGACCGAGGCCACGATGACGCCCAGCCCGAGGACGAACATCGCGCCCCCGCCGAAGCCGTACATCCCGTGCCAGATCCAGCTCAGTCCCAGGGCCAGGCCGACGAGGATCGCCACCCAGTCCGCCCAGCGTCCCCTGCGTCCCATGGAGCCACCTCCCGAGGAGCGGGCCGCCGTCGGCCGACGGCCCCTGAACCGACCCCTACCCATCCGGCGCGCTGAGCAGGCACGGCGGCGGGACGGAGCCGGGTCTCGGGCCGGGGCGCGAACGCGGCGGGGCGGTGCCGGAAGCCGCTTCCAGGCACCGCCCCGTCCCCCGTCGGGCCCGTGCGTCTAGTACTCGGGCAGGCTCGGGTCGACCTGGTTGATCCAGGCCAGGACGCCGCCGCCCACGTGGACGGCGTCGGAGAACCCGGCCGCGTGCACCGCGGCCAGCGCCTCGGCGGAGCGGACGCCCGACTTGCAGTGCAGGACGATGCGCCGGTCCTGCGGTAGCTGCTCCAGGGCCCTGCCGTTGAGGAACTCGCCCTTGGGGATGAGCGTGGCGCCCGGGATGCTGACGATCTCGTACTCGTTCTTCTCCCGGACGTCCACGAGGAAGATCTCCTCGGGCTTGTTGTCCAGCAGGTCCTTGAGCTCGCCCGCGGTGATCGTGGAACCGGCGGCGGCCTCGGTGGCCTCCTCCGACACGGCGCCGCAGAATGCCTCGTAGTCGATGAGCTCGGTGACCGGCTCGGTTTCGGGGTCCTTGCGGACCTTGACCTCGCGCCAGGTCATCTCCAGGGCGTCGAAGATGAGCAGGCGGCCGACCAGCGGCTCACCGATACCGGTGATCAGCTTGATGGCCTCGTTCACCATGACCGAGCCGATGGAGGCGCACAGCACGCCCAGGACGCCGCCCTCGGCGCAGGAGGGCACCATGCCGGGCGGCGGGGGCTCGGGGTACAGGTCGCGGTACTGGGGCCCGTACTCGTTCCAGAAGACGCTGACCTGGCCGTCGAAGCGGTAGATCGATCCCCACACGTACGGCTTGTCGAGGATGACGCAGGCGTCGTTGACCAGGTACCGGGTGGCGAAGTTGTCGGTTCCGTCCAGGACCAGGTCGTAGTCGGCGAAGATCTCCAGCGCGTTGTCCGACTCCAGGCGGTCCTGGTGCAGGACGACGCGCACTCCCGGGTTGACCTCCTTGATGCTGTCCCGGGCGGACTCGGCCTTGGGACGGCCGACGTCGCTCTGTCCGTGGATGACCTGGCGCTGGAGGTTGGACTCGTCGACGACGTCGAAGTCGATGATGCCGAGCGTGCCCACGCCCGCGGCGGCCAGGTAGAGCAGCGCCGGGGAGCCCAGGCCGCCCGCGCCGACGACCAGGACCTTGGCGTTCTTCAGGCGCTTCTGCCCGTCCATGCCCACGTCGGGGATGATCAGGTGACGCGAGTAACGGCGCACCTCGTCCACGGTCAGCTCGTCAGCTGGTTCCACCAGCGGCGGCAGCGACACGGTGACTCCTCATGTCTGTTCGGGTTGCTTCGCACCGCCCGTAGCGCGGGGGCCACCGGGCGAGGGGCGGGGAGGCGAAGCGTGCTTGCACTCATACCCAACCTAACGGGTGGGGTATTGCATTCCCGTCACCGGGAGGCGTGGAGCACACCCTTCGCGGGTCCGTCCCCGCTCGTCACAACCAACGCGGCGTGCGAGTTCATCCCCCGGGCCGCGCGTACCGGCCGGGGCGGCGGGTAGTGGTCGGGCGTACGCACGGCGACGACGTTGGGGAGGACCCCGTGGCACAGGAGAACCGTTCCGTGGGACGACGCCCGGCCGCCGGAGGGGACCCCGCGGCCGAGGTGCCCGAGGCCGACGCGGTCGAGCAGCGCGCGTCCGCCGGGGCCGACGGGGGCGGGGACGACTGGGAGGAGCCGTCCGAGGAGAGCTTCGAGCACGCCGCCGAGGCCGACGTGGTCGAACAGGCCCGCGAGGCGGGCGTGGACGACGAGGAGCGGCGCTGACGGGGGCTCCCCCGCCCGGGACCGCGTCCTTTTTCGTCCGCTTCCTCCCGGCCGCCGATCGCGGCCCTGACCACGTGTTCGGCCGGTGCCGCACCGTGCCTACCCGGGGCCCCGACCGGCTTCCCGCTGCTCACGGGGAACTTACGCCGGAGTAGGATGAGGGGGACCGCTGTGGAGCGCGCCACTGGCCGCGGTCCGCAAGCACTAGCCACGCAGATGTCCGGTTATGGCGTGCATCTGCCATGCCGAGTTCGGAGGGTCGGTGTGACAGCTCCTTCAGACTCCCGCACCCGGGGAACCCGTCTGCCCCGGGTCAGGCGCCGTCGCCAACTCCTGGCGGCGGCCCAGGAGGTCTTCGTCGCGCGCGGGTACCACGCGGCCGCGATGGACGAGATCGCCGACCGCGCCGGAGTCAGCAAGCCGGTCCTCTACCAGCACTTCCCGGGGAAGCTGGAGCTGTACCTGGCCCTGTTGGAGGAACACTCCGAGGTCCTGGTCGACAAGCAGCGCGAGGCCCTGGAGAGCACGGACGACAACCGCCAGCGCGTCATCGCGAGCTTTCGCGCCTACTTCGACTTCGTCGCGGGCGACGGCGAGGCCTTCCGCCTGGTCTTCGAGTCCGACCTGCGCAACCTCCCGGCAGTGCGGGCCAAGACCGAGGAGACCTTCCAGCGCTGCGCCGAGGCCATCGGCGAGGTGATCCGCCAGGACACCAGCATCTCCGACGAGGAGGCGCACCTGCTGAGCATCGGGCTGGTCGGCATGGCCGAGACCAGCGCCCGGTACTGGCTCAACAGCCGCGGCTCCGTGCCCAAGGACGCCGCCGAGCAGCTCGTCGCCCGCCTGGCCTGGCGCGGGATCAGCGGCTGGGACCTCCAGCGCGGCTCCGGCGAACAGGCTTAGGGGGCGCGTCCGCCCCGAAGGCCCCCGTGCGCGCACGGGGGCCTTCGCCTTTCCCGGCGGTTCCCGGAAAGCGCCCCGGCGCACGGAAAAGGATTTTCTTCCCACCAGCGGGCAAGGAATGTCCCAAAAAAAGGTAATCACCTCCGCTTGCGTGGGACAAGCGATTCAATTGCCGCCCTCCGGGTATCGCCGGAATGAGAAGTAACGCACTTCTCTTCGCCGTATCCGCCCGGTCCTTCGCTTCGAAGCCCCGGCGGAGCAAGCGATTTGGGGGTGAAGACGTTATGGACATGGGTCAGGGCCTGTCGACGGCCTGGCAGGCGGTGGCGAGTTTCGTGCCGCTGCTGATCGGCTTCCTGGTGATCCTGGTCCTGGGCTGGATCATCGCCTGGCTGGTGGGCAAGGCGGTAGCCAAGGGTCTGCACGGAGTCGGACTGGACCGCGCCCTGCACCGCGGAGGTGTGGGCGAGTACTTCGAGCGCAGCCGGTGGAGCGCCAGCGAGCTGTGCGGAAAGATCATCTACTACGTCGGGCTGCTGTTCGTGTTCACGCTCGCGTTCAGCGTCTTCGGACCGAACCCGATCAGCACGCTGCTCAACGACGTCATCTCCTGGATCCCGCGCGGCATCGTCGCGCTGGTGATCGTGGTGGTGGCCGCGATGATCGCCAAGGCGGTCCGCGACATCGTCTCCGGCGCACTGGGCGGCCTCTCCTACGGCCGCTTCCTGGCCAACGCCGCGGGCGTGTTCATCCTGGCCCTCGGCGTCATCGCGGCGCTGAACCAGATGGGCGTGGCGGTGACCGTCACCGTGCCGGTGCTGATCGCGGTCCTGGCCACGATCGGCGGCATCCTCGTCGTCGGCGTGGGCGGCGGCCTGATCGAGCCGATGCGCTCGCGGTGGTCCCGCTGGCTCGACGTGGCCGAGCGCGAGACCGGCCGCATGAGCGAGGAGGGCAGCTACCGGGCCGGACGCGAGGCGGCCCTGGGCCGTCAGGCGACCGCCGAGCGCACGGAGCCGCGCGAGGGCGCGACCTCCCAGAGCGCGCGGCGCGGTACGGGCGGCGAGCCGCCCGCCCCCTAGCCGGGGCGCGGACACGGAACGGGGGCGGGGCCGCGCGGCCCCGCCCCCGCCGTGTGCCGTCAGGGGCGCTCGGCGGGGCGGGCGCGAACGGCCCGCGGGTCCCTAGAGGAACTCGGAGTCGCGCAGTTCCAGGCGTGACAGGTGCTCGATCCGCCGGAAGGTCAGTACGACGGAGGCGATGATCGGGAGGAAGGCCAGCCAGAAAGCGGCGTTCCCGGGCCCGGTGAAGACCATCGACACCAGCGCGACGACGAAGATCAGTGCGAAAAGCGCGAAGTCGACGCGGTCCTGTTGGATCAGGACGCCGACCGGTGGGCGCGCCGCCCCATGCCGACCGCTCCTCATTCGCCTTCCTTTCTCGCGGCTCTGCGGGCCGCTCCGCCAGTTACGGCGCATGTGGATCCGTTTTCCGGACCCACATAACGCCGTCAGTCCCAGGTTGCATTCCGCAGGGCCCTGGTTCCGCCGCGGTGCGCCGGGCCGTCGTCGGCCGCTGTGGAGTCACCGGCACTTTTCAGCGTACGCCCGATAACGGGTTTCCACCGGAGAACGGGCAGGGGCGGGGGCCACGAGGAGCTCGGGTTGTGGACCACACCGTTCTGCGGACGCCACCAAACCTAGCGGACGAAACCGCGCTCCTTGGCCAGTCGGCAGATCGCGAGGATGCGCAGCGTCTCCCAGTCGTACTCGACCGCCTCGGAGTCCCAGCCCCGTTCGAGGCAGCCGTCGAGGAAGCCGTGCAGGTAGGTGCCCAGGGTGCGGGCGTTGAGCTCGCCGCCGGAGGAGGTGATGCCTTCGCACACCTGTGCGGCGTGCTGGTCCAGCTCAGCGCACATCCAGGGTTCGATCGGGGCGCCGAGGGGGCCGATCCGGTGGAAGTCACGGGTGAGTCCGGCCAGCGGATGGCGCACGGAGGTCCCACTGGGCATGGAAGTACCTACTCGCGTGGTCAGGAGACGGAAACTTCATCGATTTTACGGCCAGTGCCCAACGAATCGTCACGAAAGTGTTGGATATTACCCGCGCTTGACCAAGGTGGCACAGGTTCCGGTCAAGGACGGGCAAGGAATCGGGCCGCCGCGACGGCGGGTCAGGCGGTCAGCCCCATGGCCTTGAGGCGGTCGGAGTGGCGGTCGGTGAGCGAGGCGAACATCCGGCTGACCGCGGCGAGGTCGCCGAGCCCCGTGCCGTCCGCGTCGTGTCCGCCGCCCCCCGCCAGGAGCGCGGCCAACTGGGGGCGCGAGACCGCCACCGCCTGCGCCTGGCTGAGCGCCTCGCCGACCAGGCGGCGCGCCCACAGGGACAGGCGTCCGACCAGCTTGGGGTCCTCCTCCACGGCGGTGCGCACCGTCGCGGAGACGAACTCGGCCCGGCCGGTCTCGGCGAGCACGCCCTCGACCAGGGTGCGCGTCTCCTCGTCGGCCAGCTCGGCGACCTTGCGGTAGAAGTCCCCCGCGATGCCCTCGCCGACGTAGGTCTTGACCAGGCTCTCCAGCCAACTCTGCGGCTCGGTCCTGGCGTGCCAGGCGTCCAGCGGCTCCACGAAGGGCGCCATGGCCTCCTCGGGCACGGCGCCCAGCTCCTCCAGCCGGTCGCGCAGCGACTGGTAGTGCGCCTGCTCGGTGGCGGCGAGGGCGGCCAGCTGGCCCTTGGAGCGCAGCGACGGGGCCAGGCCCGCGTCGTCGGCGAGGCGGAAGAAGGAGCCGAGCTCCGCGTAGGCGAGCAGGCCGAGCAGGTCGATCACGCCGGGCTCGGCGGAGGGGCCGTGGGTCATGCTCGCCAGGGTATCGCCAGGCCGTCCGGGCGCCGAACCGGGGACTAAACGGACCGAAGTCACGGTTGTACACGCCGGGAGCGGGTACGGTCCAAGCCGTCCACAGCCCGGTGAACTGGTATGTCCACCTGGCGAGTCACCAGCTAGACTCTGCGTGATGACCGGTGTGTGCGCCCGACGCGGACATCTCCCTCACACACGCGGGATCTCCCACGTACCGGCGCCGCGGAGGCGGCGCCCGCACAGGCGCGGACCCCACCGACGGTGGCCCGGACCGCGCGAGGAACAACGACGAACCACGGATGCACCCCGTCCCGAGCGGGGAGGGTCCCGGTCCGCGGCCGGACAACCCCTGCGCCGCACGGGTCCTCACGGCAGCGCCACCGCACCGTTCCGCGAGAGGAACGACCGGTGAGCCGCGCCCCCGCGGCGGCCAGGAGCCGTCCGCGACCGCATCCCGCCGCGGCCACGCCAACGTTGCGGCCCGCCAAGATGGAGGCTTGAGCCCTGATTAGCACAGCAGAGACGACCAAACCCAAGACGACCTTCCGCGACCTCGGTGTGAACACCGAACTAGCGGACGCCCTGGAGGCGGAGGGGATCGTCGAACCCTTCCTCATCCAGGAACTCGCACTGCCGATCGCGCTGGGCGGCAGCGACATCATCGGCCAGGCCCGTACCGGCACCGGTAAGACCCTGGCCTTCGGCCTGCCCCTGCTCCAGCGGTCCCAGAAGGCCCCCGGAACACCCAAGCGGCCCCGCGCCCTGGTCGTGGTCCCCACCCGCGAGCTGGCCATCCAGGTCGCCGCGGACCTGACCACCGCCAGCAAGCGCAGCGGGACCCGCATCCTGACCGTCTACGGCGGCCGCTCCTACGAGCCGCAGGTCAACGGGCTCAAGGAGGGTACCGACGTGGTCGTCGGCACCCCGGGCCGCCTGCTGGACCTGGAGAAGCAGAAGCACCTGCGCCTGGACGGGGTGTCCGCGGTGGTGCTGGACGAGGCCGACAAGATGCTCGACCTGGGCTTCCTGCCCGACATCGAGCGCATCCTCACCAAGACCCCGGACGAGCGCCAGACCATGCTCTTCTCGGCCACCATGCCGAGCGAGATCGTCTCCCTGTCGCGCAAGTACCTGCACCGCCCCACGCACGTGCGGG
The DNA here is from genome assembly GCF_001029525.1 of Nocardiopsis sp. RV163. NCBI lineage: Bacteria > Bacillati > Actinomycetota > Actinomycetes > Streptosporangiales > Nocardiopsidaceae > Nocardiopsis > Nocardiopsis sp. RV163. The sequence goes on from NZ_LEKI01000086.1 coordinate 10,839, forward strand.
CGAGCGACGACGACGAGATCGACGGCTCGGCCATCACGGGGCAGATCACGCAGCACGCGTTCCGCACCCACCAGATGGACAAGATCGAGATGCTCGCCCGCCTGCTCCAGGCCAGCGACCACGGCCAGAGCATGGTGTTCTGCCAGACCAAGCGGGCCTGCGACCGGGTGGCGGGCGACCTGGAGGCGCGCGGGTTCGCCGTCGCGGCCGTCCACGGCGACCTGGGGCAGAGCCAGCGCGAGCGGGCCCTGCGGGCGTTCCGCAACGGCAAGATCAACATCCTGGTAGCCACCGACGTGGCCGCCCGGGGACTGGACGTGGACGACGTCACGCACGTGGTCAACTACGAGACCCCCGAGGACGAGAAGACCTACACGCACCGCATCGGCCGCACCGGCCGGGCCGGGCGCAGCGGCACCGCCGTCACCTTCGTGGACTGGCAGGAGATGCCGCGCTGGAAGCTGATCAACGGCGCACTGGGCCTGCCCTTCCACGAGCCGGAGGAGACCTACTCCACCTCGCCGCACTTCTTCGAGGCGCTGCGGATCCCGGCCGGAACCAAGGGCAAGCTGGCCGAGGACCGGCGCGAGGAGCACGCGGGCCTGGAGGCCGAGGAGATCGAGGACATCGGCGACACCGGCGTGGCGCGCGGTGAGCGCGGCGGCCGGCGGGGCCGGAGCCGCGGCGAGGGCGCTCGCTCGGGCGGCGGGCGCGGTGAGAGCGGCCGTGACGAGGGCGGGCGCGGTCGCGGCCGCAACCGTTCGCGCCGGCGCACCCGCGGCGGCCAGAGCGCGGCCGGGGCCGAGACCGCCTCGGGCGCCAAGGCCGAGAGCTCGCCCGCGGTCCAGGAGGCGCCGCGCGAGGGCGCGGCCCCCTCCGACGAGGGCGCGCGCAGGGTGCGGCGGCGCCGCCGCACCCGCGGCGCGGTCCGCAGGGACCCCGAGAACACCTGACCCCTTCCGGCGCCCGCCCGTGGCGGGCGTCGCGGCCGTGCGCCCCGCGGCAGGATCGCGGGGCCCGGGACCGACCACCGCGCCGGTCCCGGACACCGGCCACGGCCCGGGTTATCTCTGCCCGGGTCGGCGATCGTCTAGGGTGACCCGACGTGAGTACACCTCAGTTCATCGACCTGCCACCGGGCGTGCGACGCGCCGATCTGAACCTGTCGTACGGTCCGGTGGCCGCCCTGCGGGCGCTGCCCACCTCCGGCGGCCCCGAACTGGCCCCCGCTGTCCTGGTGCACGGGTTCACCGGCAGCAAGGAGGACTTCATCGCCCTCCTCCAGAGCCTGGCCCAGGCCGGGCGGGAGGTGGTCGCGATCGACCTTCCCGGCACCTACGAGTCCCCGGGCCCCGAATCCCTCTCCCCTCCCCCGGGCGTGCGCAGACCGGACTACGGCCTGGCCTCCCTGGGTGCGGTGGTCACCGAGGTCATGGACCAGATCGGTGACGGCGGCCCCGTCCACCTGCTGGGCCACTCCTTCGGCGGGCTGGTCTCCCGGGAGGCCGCGCTGGTGGAGATGGCTCCGCTGGCCTCGCTCACCCTCCTGTGCTCGGGCCCGGCCGCCCTGAGCGGCCCGGGCGCGCACACGGCGAGCGCCCTCATCGCCGCCGTGTCCATCAACCCCACCGCCGAGCGGCTCCGCGAGCTTTGGGAGGAGCAGTTCGACTCCGTGGCGCGGGCCCGCAGCCCCCGGACCGAGATCCGCGAGTTCCTGCGCGAGCGGCTGCTGAGGAGCAGCGCCGTGGGCCTGATGCACATGGCCGAGGAGCTGGTGTCCGCACCGGACCGCGTGGACGAGGTGGCCCGGGTGGACGCCCCCAAGCTGGTCCTGTACGGCGAGAACGACGACGCCTGGCCGCTGGAGGAGCAGGACCGGATGGCCGAGCGGCTGGGCGCCAAGCGCCTCGTGGTGCCCGGCGCCGGACACTCCCCCAATGTGGAGGCGCCCGAGACCGTCGCGAGCGCGCTGACCGCGTTCTGGAACGAGGCGGAGTCGGTGGGCCGCCGCTGACCCCGGCCCGCACGGCGACGGCCGCCGTCCCGTCCGGGCGACGGGGCGGCGGCCGTACGGGGGCGGGGCCCCCGGAGGTCCGTGCTCAGACCCAGGAGTCGAAGTTCTTGCCCTCGGCCGCCGCGGTGGTGGCCGGACCGCGGTCGGGCAGGATGCGCGTGTCCGGGGGCAGGGACAGCAGCGCCTCGCCGATGGAGGCGAGCTGCGTGGTGTAGTCGATGTAGGTGTTGCCGACCATGCCGGGCTCGCCCTTGCGCAGGGTGTCGCCGCCGAAGACGACTCCGCGCTCGCTCAGGTAGTAGCCGACGGTGCCCGGGGAGGTTCCGGGCAGGGGCAGGACGTCGATGTGCAGCTTGCCGATGTCGAGGGCGCCCTGGCCCTCCACCTCGATCTCGGGGCGGTGCTCGGCGCCGTGGTGGCGGCGCCAGGCGCGCATCTCGCGGGGGTGCAGCGCGATGGGGGCCTCGGACTCCTCGGCGACCTTGATGGCCGACTCGATGTGCGGGCTGTAGGCGTTGGTGCAGGCCACCAGGTAGACCTCGCGCTCACCGACCGCCGCCAGGATCGCCTCGGCGTCGTGGCCGGGGTCGATGACGACGACGCCCTCGTCGTCGGCGTCGATGATCCAGGTGTTGCTGACGACCGGGTACTCCTCGCCGTCGAACTCGAAGGTCCCCGCGGTGCGCACGCGGGTGATGCCGTCGGCGTCGGGTCCGGTCACCCCGGCCTCCTCGCCCTCGTCCGCGAAGACGTCGGCCTTCACCGGCGACTCGTCCTCGGCGTCCTCGGCGGATTCCTCGGCCGCGTCCGCCTCCCCGGCCTTGCCCGTCTTCGCGTCGTCGGCGGAGTCCCCGGCGTCCTCGTCCTTGTCCGCATCGGTGGGCTCCCCGGCGTCGGCGGCGGGCTCAGCGGCGCCGTCGTCGGCGGCCTCCGCGGCGGCCTCGGCGGTCCCGGCCAGGTCCTTCGCCGCGCCGTCCCCGCCCGCGGCGGCGGTCTCCTCGCGCTCCGCCGCGGCCTCCGCAGCGGAATCGGTGGCCTCCTGGCCCTCCTGCTTCTTCGACTTCCGATTCCAGAACACGGCTCAGACCTCTCGACTTCGTCCGGGTATGGGTGGTTGCGCTGCGACCATTGTCGCGCTCCCGCACAGTGGTCGGTACCGTACCGGACCCCGGGGCGGCGACACGCGGTTCACCCGTGCAGGAGGGGGACCCCCGTCGCGGGCGCCACCAGCCGTTCGAACGCCTCCGGGTCGGTGGTCCTGCACCCCAGGCGACGGCCGGTGAGGCTCCCGTGGTCGTCGCTGGAGCCGGTGACCAGCACGCCCAGATCCTCGGCCACGCCCCGCCAGTGCCGGGCCTGGTGCCGGTTGTGCGAGGGGTGGTCGGCCTCGATGGCCCCCAGTCCCGCCCCGGCCATGCGCTCCACGAGTTCGAGGGGGACCGCGCCGTTGAGGGCGCCCTCCGCCCGCCCCGGGTGCGCCAGAGAGCAGACCCCTCCCGCCGCCCGGACCAGCTCCACCGCGCGGACCGGGTCGATCGCGTACCGCGAGACGTAGGCCGGGCCGCCGGAGCCGATCCAGCGGTCGAAGGCGTCCTGCACGTTCTCGGCGGCGCCCGCCTCCACGATCGCGCGGGCCAGGTGAGGGCGGCCGATCGTGTTGGCGTCGGCGTACGCGTCGCGGCCGGCGCCCGCGATCTCCAGCACCCGCTCCCAGGTGACGCCGACCTCGTGCTCGTGGAGCTTGCGGACCATCTCCTCGGCGCGGGAGGCGCGGTCGGAGCGGACCCGGCGCAGTTCGCCGTCGAGCGCGGGGTCCTCGGGGTCGAACAGGTAGCACACCAGGTGGACGCTGGACCCGGCGTGGGCGCAGGAGAGCTCCATCCCGGGGACCAGGGTGAACCCGGGGGGCAGGTGCTCGGCCGCCTCCCCGATGCCGCCGACCGTGTCGTGGTCGGTGAGGGCCAGCACGTCGAGACCCGCGGCGACCGCGTGCTCGACGACTTCGGCGGGTGTGTCGGTTCCGTCGGAGACCGAGCTGTGGGCGTGCAGGTCGATACGTGTCACCGGGCGATTGTACGTAGGACGCGGTCCGGCGCGCTCGGCCGGGGCGCAACCCCCGCCGGTTCAGTCCGCGTCCCGCCGGGGTGCCAGGGCCCGGGTGAGGAAGGGGCTGGGGGCGCCGAAGGGCGGTTCCAGGGAGAGACCGCCGTCACGGATGTCGCGCAGGTCCCGCAGGGAGCCGATCTCGCACATGAGCACACCGGTGTCGGCGGAGGCGAAGACCAGCCACAGCCACTGGGCGAGCGCCTCGCCGGTGTAGACGGCGCGGTCGGGGCCCACGTCCAGGCTCCACAGGGCGATCTCGTGGCCGTCGAAGCGCACCTTGGCGTCGGCGGCGGAGGCGTCGAAGCCCTGGCCCGGGTCGGGGCCCTCGAGCCCGGCGAGGCGGGCGCCGAGCCCGACCCCCGGGTCCTCGGCGACGATGACCACCTCGCCGACACCGCCGACCAGGTCGGGCCCGGAGAGGGCCACGGCCGTGGCGAGGGCGCCGCTGCGGTCGTCACCGGCCTCGGCGAAGCCGGTGACCACCCAGTTGGCGGGCAGCGGCCAGGGGATCCAGACCGGGACGTGCGCCTGGGGCAGGAGTGCCTCCAGAGCGGCCGCCCCGGGGGCGCGCACCTCCTGGAGGGGCGCCACCGGGCCGTGGGCGTCACACTGCCAGGCGCTGGTCCACAGCCCCGGAGGCTGGACCGCGCGCCCGCAACGGGGACACGTGGGCTCCGACTTCATGCTGCCCAGGGGCCTACCCGAGGGGGCCGACCGGAAAACTCGCCGTGGGCGGGCCGCCGGAGCGGCACGCCCACGGGCGGCGGCAGCGTGCCTACTGCTGCTGGCGCTTCTTGTTGGCCGTCATGCGGCCGCGCTCCTTCTGGTCCAGGACGACCTTGCGGATGCGCACGTGCTCGGGGGTGACCTCCACGCACTCGTCCTCGCGGCAGAACTCCAGGGCCTGCTCCAGGGACAGCTTGCGCGGCGGCACCAGGCGCACCAGCTCGTCGCCGGTGGCCGAGCGCATGTTGGTGAGCTTCTTCTCCTTGGTGATGTTGACGTCCATGTCGTCGGCGCGCGAGTTCTCGCCCACGATCATGCCCTCGTAGACCTCGGTGCCCGGCTCGACGAAGAGCGTGCCGCGCTCCTGGAGGTTGAACATCGCGAACGCGACGGCCGAGCCGGCGCGGTCGGCCACCAGCGACCCGTTGGGACGGGTGCGCAGCTCGCCGAACCACGGCTCGAACTTCTCGAAGACGTGGTGGGCGATGCCGGTGCCGCGGGTCTCGGTGAGGAACTCGGTGCGGAAGCCGATGAGGCCGCGGGAGGGCACCAGCCAGTCCATGCGCACCCAGCCGGTGCCGTGGTTGACCATGTTCTCCATGCGGCCCTTGCGGATGCTGAGCAGCTGTGTGATGGCGCCCATGTACTCCTCGGGGGCGTCCACGGTGAGGCGCTCGACGGGCTCGTGCACCTTGCCGTCCACGACACGGGTGACCACCTGCGGCTTGCCGACGGTCAGCTCGTAGCCCTCGCGGCGCATCTGCTCGACCAGGATGGCCAGCGCCAGCTCGCCTCGGCCCTGCACCTCCCAGGTGTCGGGGCGCTCGGTGGGCAGGACCCGCAGGGAGACGTTGCCGACGAGCTCCTTGTCGAGGCGGTCCTTGACCAGTCGCGCGGTGACCTTGGCGCCCTTGACCTTGCCGACCAGCGGCGAGGTGTTGGTGCCGATGGTCATGGAGATGGCGGGCTCGTCCACCTGGATGAGCGGCAGCGGGACCGGGTTCTCCAGGTCGGCGAGGGTCTCGCCGATCATGATGTCCTCGATACCGGCGATGGCGACGATGTCGCCGGGGCCGGCCTTCTCGGCGGGCTTGCGCTCCAGGCCCTCGGTCATGAGCAGCTCGGTGATCTTGACCTGCTGGGTGCTGCCGTCGGTGCGGATCCACGCGACCTGCTGGCCCTTGCGCAGCTCGCCCTGCTGGATGCGGCACAGCGCCAGGCGGCCCAGGAACGGGGAGGCGTCCAGGTTGGTCACGTGCGCCTGGAGCGGGGCCTCGGGGATGTACTCGGGGGCCGGGATGGTGTCCAGGATGGTGCTGAACAGCGGCACGAGGTTGTCGTTGTCGGGAACCGTTCCGTTGGCGGGGCGCTCCAGGGAGGCCTTGCCGTCGCGGGCGCAGGCGTAGACGATCGGGAACTCGATCTGCGACTCGTCGGCGTCCAGGTCCATGAACAGCTCGTAGGCGTCGTCCACGACCTCGGCGATCCGGCTGTCGGGCCGGTCGACCTTGTTGATCACGAGGATGACGGGGAGCTTGGCCTGGAGGGCCTTGCGCAGGACGAAGCGGGTCTGCGGGAGGGGTCCCTCACTGGCGTCCACGAGCAGGACCACGCCGTCGACCATCGACAGTCCGCGCTCGACCTCGCCGCCGAAGTCGGCGTGGCCGGGGGTGTCGATGATGTTGATGACCACGTCCTCGCCCTCGGGCGTGGTGTAGTGGACGGCCGTGTTCTTGGCGAGAATGGTGATGCCCTTCTCGCGCTCCAGGTCGTTGGAGTCCATCACCCGGTCGTCGACGTCCTGGTTCTCCCGGAACACACCGGACTGCCAGAGCATGGCGTCAACGAGGGTCGTCTTGCCGTGGTCCACATGGGCCACGATCGCGACGTTGCGGAGGTCGCTGCGGCGTGCGGAGCCCTCGACGGGCGTAGCGCTGGACATGGGAAAGCTCGATCTCCTGGTACTGGGAAGAACCGCGGAGTGCCACGGCCCACCGCCAGTTTATGCGGTCATGGTGGACTGCTGGGGAAACGTGCAGGCCGCCGCCGTCGCGGCCCGGTGGAAGCGCCCCCTCGAAGGCGAGCGCCGTGGAGGCGACCCCGGTGAGAGCGGAACCCGGTAGAGCGCGGCGGCGCCGGAGTCCGCCCGTTCGCCCGCGGGGTCAGGAACGGGGGGCGGAGCCCGGGGCGAGCAGGGGTTGGACGAGGTCGAGGAAGGGCACGTCGGCGGGCAGCCAGTCCGGTCCGCGAAGCTCGTCGGCGGCGAGCCAGCGCAGGGACAGGTGCTCCAGGGGCCGGGGCTCCCCCGCGACCAGTTCCACGCGCCAGAGCCGCAGCACGGCGGGGCGCGTGTGCCTCCTGGCGGGCGCGGGGAAGGGCGCGTCCGCGCCTAGCTGGTGCAGGGGGCGGACGCTGGCGCCGAGTTCCTCGCGGCACTCGCGGACCAGGGCCTGGTCCGGGGTCTCCCCCGGGTCGACCTTGCCGCCGGGGAACTCCCACCGGCCGCGCAGTGCCTCGGGGTCGGCGCGCTGGGCGGCCAGGACGCGGCCGTCACGGATGAGGACGGCGCCCACCACGATCAGGGTCTGCTGTTCCACAATTGCGAGCCTAGCCGGGACCGGCGGCCTTCCAGGCTGCGGGTGTGGGCCCCGGGCTCCGACGCGGGGGCCGGAGCCCGGGGTGCCGCCGCTCTCCGGGGGGAGTGGAAAGAGCGTCGGCCTCCGATGTGGTCGGCGGTCCGGCCGGGGCGGGACGCGCGCGCCCGGAACCGGAGGGTCGGGGCAGAGCCTATGCCGCCGGGCGGACGCGCGTGGGGGACATCGGCCAACGTTCACCTTCTCTTCCCGTGGCGTGCGGTCAGGGGGCGTCCGGCGCAGGGGGCTCCTTCGGCGGCCGACCGGCCGACCGCAGCCGGTGGGCCAGGGCCGTGTGCCTGCGCCCGGAGGAGGCGTTGCGCACCGCCTGGGCCAGGGCGCGGCGCGAGCCGACGAGGACGACCAGCTTCTTGGCCCTGGTGACGGCCGTGTAGAGCAGGTTGCGCTGGAGCATCATCCAGGCGCTGGTGGTGACCGGAACGACCACCGCGGGGTACTCGCTGCCCTGGGAGCGGTGCACGGTGATGGCGTAGGCGTGGGCGAGCTCGTCGAGTTCGGCGAAGTCGTAGGAGATCTCCTCGTCCTCGTCGGTGCGGACCAGGACCTCCTGGGCGACCGGGTCGAGCCCCGTGACCACGCCGAGCGTTCCGTTGAACACCCCGTTCTCGCCCTTGTCGTAGTTGTTGCGGACCTGGGTGACCTTGTCGCCGACGCGGAAGACGCGCCCGCCGAACCGGCGTTCGGGGACGTGCTCGCCGGAGGGGGTCACGGCTGCCTGGAGGGCCGTGTTGAGGTTGGCGGCCCCGGCCGGGCCGCCCTTCATGGGGGTGAGGACCTGCACGTCCCGGCGCGGGTCGAGGCCGAACCGGCGCGGGATGCGGCGGGCGACCACGTCCACGGTCATCTCGGCCGCGTCCTCGGACTCCTCGCACGGGAAGAGGAAGAAGTCGGACACGCCGTGGAACTCCGGCTGCTCGCCGCCGTTGATCCGGTGGGCGTTGGTGATCACCCCGGAGTGCTGGGCCTGGCGGAACACGTGGGTCAGGCGCACGCTCGGCACGGGCGAGTCCCCGTCCAGCAGGTCGCGCAGCACCTGGCCCGCGCCCACAGAGGGCAACTGGTCCACGTCGCCGACGAACAACAGGTGCGCCCCGGGCGGGACCGCCTTGACCAGCTTGTTGGCCAGGATCACGTCCAGCATGGAGGCCTCGTCCACCACCAGCAGGTCGCAGTCGAGGGGGTTGTCGCGGTCGTAGGCGGCGTCGCCGCCCGGGCGGAGTTCGAGGAGCCGGTGCACCGTGCGGGCCTCGATGCCGGTCATCTCGGTGAGGCGCTTGGCGGCGCGCCCGGTCGGCGCGGCCAGGACGATCGTGGCGCGCTTGGCCATGGCCATGGTGACGATGGAGGCGACCGTGAAGGACTTGCCGCAGCCCGGCCCGCCGGTGAGAACGCACACCTTCTCCGACAGGGCCAGCCGCACGGCCTCCCTCTGGGCCTCGGCGAGGTCGGCGCGCGTGCGCGAGCGCAGCCAGTCCAGGGCCACGTCCCAGTCCACCCCGGAGAACGCGGGCATGCGGTCCGCCGGGGCGTGGAGCAGACCGCGCAGGCCGGAGGCGAGGCCGATCTCGGCGCGGTGCATGGGCAGCAGGTAGATGGCGCGCACCGGCTCGCCCTCGGGCCCGGGCACGGTCTCGCGGACCACGCCCTCGGTGGCCACGAGTTCGGCCACGCACTCGATCACCAGCCCGGCCTCCACCTGGAGGATCTTCACGGCCGCCGAGATGAGCTTCTCCTCGGGCAGGTAGACGTGCCCGTCGCCGGTGGACTCCGAGAGGGTGAACTGGATGCCCGCCATGACCCGCTGCGGGCTGTCGTGCGGGATGCCGACCGCGCGGGCGATGGTGTCGGCGGTCTTGAAGCCGATCCCCCAGACGTCGGTGGCCAGGCGGTAGGGCTCCTTCTGCACGACCTGGATGGAGGCGTCGCCGTACTTCTTGTAGATGCGTACGGCCAGTGAGGTGGTGACCTCCACGCCCTGGAGGAAGACCATCACCTCCTTGATGGCCTTCTGCTCCTCCCAGGCGTCGGCGATGAGCCGGGTGCGCTTGGGCCCCAGGCCCGGGACCTCGATGAGCCGTTCGGGGTGCTCCTCGATGACCTCCAGGGCGTCGGTGCCGAAGTGGCCGACGATCCGCTCGGCCATCTTGGGGCCGATCCCCTTGATCAGGCCGGAGCCGAGGTAGCGGCGGATGCCCTGCACCGTGGCGGGCAGGACGGTCGTGTAGTCGTCCACGTGGAACTGGCGGCCGTACTGCGGGTGGGAGCCCCAGCGGCCGTGCATGCGCAGGGCCTCGCCGGGCTGGACGCCCATGAGGGAGCCCACGACGGTGAGGAGGTCGTGCGCGCCCCGGCCCGTGTCGACCTTGGCGACGGTGTAACCGTTCTCCTCGTTGGCGTAGGTGACCCGCTCCAGGACGCCCTGGACGACGGCTGGTCGGAAGGTCGCGTCGGGCACGTGGCCGTCCTCTCCTCGTTCACGCCTTCTCAGGGGCCCGCGGGGCCGGTCCGCCGGGCTCCGGCGCGCCGTCGCCCAGCGCCGCGAGCACGCGGTCGCGGTCGGCCCGGCGCAGGCTCCCCGCCACCAGGACGTAGGAGTGTCTGAGCATCTCCAGGATCTCGTCCTCGGGCACCGTGCCGTCCAGGAGCACGGAGTTCCAGTGCTTCTTGTTCATGTGGTAACCGGGCGTGACGGCGGGGAACTGGTCGCGCAGCTCCAGGGCCAGCTCCGGTTCGCACTTGAGGTTGACCGTGGCGGGGCCGTTTCCGCCGTCTCCCCCCGTGAGCAGGGCGAACATCTTCTGCCCGGCCACCTTGTAGACCAGGTAGCCGGGGCCGAAGGGCTCGGTCTCCCCGGTCTCGGGGAACCACAGGGCGGCGTCGATGAACTGTCCGGGGGTCATGCGGAGCTCCCTTCCTCCCCTACGACAGTGCCAGATACCGCCGACGTCCGGCGGACCCGGCTCCGGACTGTGGACGATCCGCGCGGGAGCGGTTCAGCCCCGGTCGTCGGCCAGCGCGGCCACGCGCAGGGCCAGCTCCTGGGCCCGCACGAGGGAGTCGAGCGTCTCGGCGCTCTGCTCGTGCACGGCGCCCGCCTCGGCCGCCTCGGCGGCGATCGCGTCGAGCTCCCGGGCCGACCTGCGGTCCCGGTCGTCCAGTTCGGCGGCGCGCACGCGGTCCGCGTAGTCCTCCAGGACGGCGATCCGCGCCGTCACCTCGGCCGTCTCGGCGGCCAGGACGGCACCGGCCCGGGCGGCGGCCTCGCGGCTGCGCTCCCCGGGCGTGGGCGTGCGGGCGATCCGCTCCCTGACCCGGGTCTGGTGGAGGAGGCTGCGCGCCAGGGACCACTCCACGTCGGCCAGCACCACGCGGTTGCGGACGGTGTCCAGCAGGAGCCCGCACTCGTGCAGCGGTGAGCCCAGGACCGCGTCCACGGCCCTCTGTGCGCGCCCCAGGAGGGCGCGGGACTCCTCGTCGAGCGCTCCGGGGGACACGAACTCCCCCTCCGAGGCCGTCACGATCCGTACGGGGTCGCGCTCCCTCTCCGCGCGCTGGTGGCGCTCGCGGACCAGGACCGCGCCCGCCACCGCGAGGGAGGAGGCCGTGACGAGGGCGAGTTCGGCGCTCAACGGCAGGTCGAGGACCATCCAGCACGTGAAGACGGCCCACAGGAATGCGTAGACCACCCGGGCGAACGCCTTGTTGCGCTCGTTCCCGCCGGTGCCGCGCCGGGGGCGCCCGCCGCGCACCGCCTCCAGGGCCAGACGCAGCCTCCGGGCGCGCTCCTCGGGGAGGGAGGGGTCGAGCGTGGGCCTGCCCTCGTGTCCGGGCTCACCGACCAGACCGACCAGGGACAGGAGCAGGGCCCGGACCCGGACCCCGCGCCCGGTGAGGACGAGCACCCCGTCGGCGTCGCGTTCGGCCAGGCCCTGGGCGATGAGGGGTGCGCTCTCCCCGGGCTCGCGGACGTCGGGGCACCACGCGTCCAGCCGGTCGTCCAGGGGCGCGGCGAGGCGGATCGACCGGCGCATGGCGGAGGTGAGGATGACGTCGCCCCCGCCGGAGAGGGTGAGCTCCATCGCGTCCTTCCCGGTTCGGGCGCGTGACCACGCATGGACTTCACGAGATATTTATACCGAAAACTCCTGTCGTGTAGGGGTTTTCGACCGCGCGGACCCGCGTCGCCGTGCCCGCGGCGGATAGGATCGCGTCCCCTGCGTCCCCGGTGAAGAGGGAGTCCCCATGAAGGCGCGAGGCGTGCGCAGACTCGACCCCCTGGAGCCGGACGACCCCCGCGAGATCGGCGGACACCGTGTGCGGGGGCGGATCGGCTCCGGGGGGATGGGCACGGTCTACGCCGCCGACTCCCCCGGCGTGCACGGCTACCTGGCGGTCAAGGTCGTCCACGCCGAGCAGGCGGCGGACCGGCGCTTCCGGGAGCGCTTCGCGCACGAGGCACGCCTCCTGGCCAGGGTGAACAGCCCTTCGGTCGCGCGGTTCGTGCGCGCCGACGTGGAGGCGCCGCGGCCGTGGATGATCACCGAGTACGTGCCGGGCCCCACCCTGCGCCACCACGTGGAGCGGTACGGCCGTCTGCGCGGGGGGATGCTCCTGGGTCTGGCCGTGGGCACCGCCGAGGCGCTGCGGGCCGTCCACGCGGCCGGGGTGGTCCACCGCGACCTCAAGCCCAGCAACGTGGTGCTCTCGGGCAGGGGGCCCAAACTGCTGGACTTCGGGATCGCGCACCCGGTGGAGGACCCCGACCCCACCAAGTGGATACGTCTGCGGCGGATGCGCCGCGCCTACAGGGACCTCGGGCTGCCCTCGCCGGAGGGACTGGTCGACGAGCGGGTCAGCGAGCGGGTCGACCGGCTGGGCACCCCGGGGTGGATCAGCCCGGAGCAGTACCGGCGCCAGCCCACCGCGCAGAGCGCGGACGTGTTCCTGTGGGGCGCGACGGTGGCCTTCGCGGCGGCCGGGCACGACCCGTTCGGGCGGGCGGGGGGCAAGGAGATGGCTCGGCGCGTGATGTTCGAGGAGCCGGACCTGGAGTACCTGCCGCCCGGCCTGGAGCGGCTGGTACTGGCCGCGATGTCCAAGGACCCCGAGGAGCGGCCCGACTCCGCCGGACTGCTGCGCGCCGCCCTGGGCCTGGAGAACGCCGGGGGCGGGGTGCGCGCGCCCGGGCAGGGCGGGGACGCGGCCGTGACGGGGGCGGCGGCCGTGCGGGGGCTGCTGGAGCGGCGGTGGACCGGGGGGG